>SKQM01000125.1 GCA_007119005.1 Thioalkalivibrio sp. | reverse complement strand
TGAGGTGACACCCGCCGCGGCGCCGTCGCGACGGCCGGACGGCGCGGACTCCCCGCCGCTTGCGCGCGCTGAGCTGCA
The DNA here is from genome assembly GCA_007119005.1 of Thioalkalivibrio sp. Lineage (GTDB taxonomy): Bacteria > Pseudomonadota > Gammaproteobacteria > Ectothiorhodospirales > Ectothiorhodospiraceae > Thioalkalivibrio. The sequence goes on along the minus strand of SKQM01000125.1, from coordinate 17,054 downwards.
GCCAGCCGCGACGGCTGCTGGAGTCGATTCGCCCGACCACCGGGTGTCGGAGCCGCCGGTGCTGGACTGGCACGCCTTTGCGCGTTCCCTGCGCCCGGGTCCGACACGGGAACTCGCGCTGCATGCCGATCTGTTGGAGCATGAGCGGGGTCGGGTGGTGATCGCGGTCCAGCCCGCGCACCGCATGCTCTGCACCGGTCGCGGTCTCGCGCGTCTGACCGATGCACTCTCGCAGGCGCTCGGCGACGACATCCGGCTGGAGCTGCGCGAGCAGAGTGAACCGTCGGGGAACACGCCGGCGGCGAGGCTTGCGGCGGACGCGGCGGCGCGTCAGGCTAAGGTGGAGTCCGAGGTTCGGGCGGACCCGGTGATTGCGGCGCTGCGGGAAACCTTCGGGGCGGAGGTGGCACGGGTGCAGTTGCTCGACGGGGCCGAAGGCGCCGGCACGGGTGAGCAGCCCGCGAACTGACCGAAAACGGCGATATCCAGCACAGGCAGGCAGACGATCAGGAGCGAGAGGACATGCTGAAGGGTGGCTTGGGCGGCTTGATGAAGCAGGCCCAGAAGATGCAGGAAGACATGCAGAAGGTACAGGCGGAACTCGCCAACATGGAGGTGGACGGCCAGTCCGGTGGCGGACTGGTCCGGGTCGTGATGACCGGCAAGCACGAGGTGCGCAGGGTGAGTATCGACCCGAGCCTGTTCGACGACGACCGTGACATGATCGAGGATCTGGTAGCGGCGGCGATCAACGACGCGGTGCACAAGGCGGAAGCGGCCGCGCAGGAGCGGATGGCCGGCCTGACCGCAGGCATGGGCCTTCCCGCCGGCATGAAGCTGCCGTTCTGATCGGCGGCTCGCGCCACGGCAGAGGCGGCGCCCGATGGAAGCGATCCTCGACGAGCTGATTGCGGCGCTGCGCTGCCTGCCGGGAGTAGGCAGCAAGTCCGCGCGCCGGATGGCGCTGCATCTGCTGGAGCGCGACCGTGCCGGCGCGCGCCGCCTTGCCGCCGCGCTGGAGACGGCGGTCGACACGGTGGGTCACTGCTCCGTCTGCCGGACCCTGACCGCCGACGAGACCTGCGCCCGGTGCCTGGACACCGGTCGCGACTTCGGAGTCATCTGTGTGGTCGAGACGCCGGGCGACGTACTGGCCATCGAATCGGCGACCGATTTCCGGGGGCTGTTCCACGTGCTGCTCGGGCGGCTCTCGCCGCTGGATGGCATCGGTCCCGAGGACCTCGGACTCGACCGGCTGGAGGCGCGGCTGCGGAACGAGTCCGTGCGCGAGCTGATCCTGGCGACCAACGCTTCAGTCGAGGGAGAGGTGACCGCGCATTACATCGCCGAGATGGCCGCGCGCCACGGGGTTCGTGCCACGCGCATCGCGCAGGGGGTGCCGGCAGGCGGCGAACTTGAATACCTGGACGCCGGGACCCTGGCGCACGCGCTGTCGGGTCGCCGCGACTATTGACGTTTGACGGGCCCCGGATCCCGTGGGCCTGACAGCCGGGAGACGGACACCATGACCGACTGCATCTTCTGTCGCATCGCTGCGGGCGAGATTCCCGCCCAGGTCATCCTCGAGACGGACTCGGTCATTGCCTTCCATGACCTGAATCCGGCGGCGCCGCACCACATCCTTGTGATCCCGCGTCTCCATATCGCCACAGTCGACGAGGCTACGCCCGAGGATCGCGAGCTGCTCGGAGACATGGTGCTGGCAGGCGCCGAGGTCGCGAGGCAGCTGGGCTTTGCTAAAAAAGGCTACAGAACAGTGTTGAATTGTAACCACGACGGCGGACAATCGGTGTATCATATCCACCTACACGTGTTGGGTGGACGCAACTTGTCCTGGCCACCCGGCTGAGATTGGTCTATATGATCGGATAGAAGACGGGCGTTTTGGGGCAAGGCGCCAGGATGGTCGGGAGAACGGTGATGAGTGCATGGGGTGACATGGGTAAGGTGGCGGGTCGTGCGATGCTGGTCGCACTGCCGTTGGCCCTGTTCGCGTTGCCGCTGCACGCCGATACCCGCTCGGTGTACGAGCTCTCGTACACACCGGGGCAGGATGCACTGTCGACTCTGGACATCTTTTCGGGCTCCGCCAGTCTGCGCCCCGGGTTCCGGAATGATGTCCAGCGCAGCCGCGAACTGAGTCTCGAGGTCCGTTCGGGGCTCCTGCCTTCGGTGGCCAGCCCGGGTCTTGCCGAGCATACGCTGGAGACAACCGGTGGGTTCATCCAGCACTTCGGCAGCACTGGCTTCGGCTACGGTTTCGACGTCGGGCTGGGAATGCGTTCGTCGGTCGGCACGGAAGATCTGCTGCCTGATCCGTCGCCCGGAGGCAGCAGTGGTTTCATGATTACCGACCTCAGCACCGGCCCGACCTTCCAGGCCGGCAACCTGCGCAGCCGCATGCGCGTCGGTGTGCGTTACCCGCTGCTCGGGGAGGCGGATCCGTTGAACCCGTTCTACGGCCACCGTGGCGATACCTCGCGCAGCGCGGGCTATCTCAGCCTGGACAGCCGGCTTCGCTTCAGCAATCAGACCGAGATGTCCGTGAGCCTGTTCTATGACGATTACGGGCTTGGTGGCGCATCGCGCGACTGGCTGAGTGACCGTCTGGACTTTCAGGGCGGCGCGGGTTCTCCGGAATCGGTCATCGGCTTCGAGATGGGTTTGAATTTCTGAACCCGGTTGGTCGCCGAGAGGGCTCGCCTCCCACAAGGTGCTCGGCGTCTGGCTGTAGGAGGCCAGCCTCTGGCCGATGGTTTCCCCATGGTGGGTCGCCGAGAGGGCTCGCCTCCTACAAGGTGCTCGGCGTCTGACTGTAGGAGGCCAGCCTCTGGCCGATGGTTTCCCCATGATGGGTCGCCGAGAGGGCTCGCTTCCTACAAGGTGCCCCAATAGGCGCTGTAGGAGCGGCTTCCAGCCGCGATCGTCCAACCCGGTGCTTCACATCGCGGCCAGAGGCCGCTCCCGCGGTCGCCGGGATCGCACCGTGTGTTCAGCTGCCGCTTCGACCTTCCTGCACCAGACCTTCGAGTAGTTCCAGCCAGGCGTCCAGTCGAGCGCGGGGCAGCAGAGCCCGAGCCACCGCATCGCGCACCGCGCAGCGTGGTTCGGCGCGGTGGGTGCAGTTGCGGAAACGGCAGCCTGCGGCGTGTTCGGAGAGGTCGGGGAAGCCGAGCACCAGCTGCTGGACACCGTCGATCTCCGGACTGAAATCACGCACGCCCGGGGAATCGATCCACGCGGCTTCGTCTTCGGTTGCGTACCAGCGGGCCGTGGTCGTGGTATGCCGACCCTCTCCGCCATGTCCGATTTCGCCGACGCGCAACCGCTCGCCCGGAAGCAGCGCCTGGATCAACGAGGATTTGCCGACGCCCGAAGGCCCCACGAGGATATTGCTGACTCCGGCGGCGGCTGCGCGGAATGCCTCAATTCCTTTGCCGGTGCGGGCACTCACCTGCAGCACCGGCAGCGACAGCTGCGCATAGGCGGAAAGGTCGGGGTCGGGCAGGGAGCCGCCTCCGGCCCGGGCGAGATCCGCCTTGTTCACGACAATGCCCGCCTCGGCCGGCAGGTTGTGGATGCCGACCAGGAACCGGTCGATCAGCAGATGAGGGATCTCGGGCCTTGGGGCGACCACGATCCACACCCGGTCGATGTTGGCGGCGATCGTCCTGAGGCGGATGAAGCCATCCCGTCGCGTGAGCTGGTTGCGGCGCGGTTCGCGGCCAAGCACGACCCGTTCCTCGGGATCGACCGTCACGACATCCCCGCAGACCACGTCATCGAGCTTGCGCCGGAGATTCGCGCGCAGGACCCGGCCGTCCGGCTGCAGCACGTCGATTTCGCTCCCGTAGCGTGCCACGACGCGGCAGCGCAGGGTCATACCCAGCGGGGTCCGCTGATTGCCGAGGAGCCGCAGGGCACGGGTCGGACGGTGCACCCCGGCCGGCGCATCCGGCGACCCGTGATGGCCCTGATCATCGTGTCACGACGGCGGGGTCAATCGAACAGGGCATCGACGCGCGCCGCACAGATGAAGTCGTTCGGGCTGAGCCCTCCCACCGCGTGGGTGGAGAAACGCACCACGCAATGCCCGTACGAGACCTCCATGTCCGGGTGATGGTCTTCCCGGTTCGCGATCCAGGCGACCGCGTTCACGAAGGACATGGTTTCGAAAAAATTGGCGAATTCCAGCCGGCGCGAGATCCGGCCCGCCGCCGCGTCGAGGGTCCAGTCCTCGTGCAACTGCGCCAGCATGTCGTCGCACTCCGAGGGTGACAGCGGCCCCGGAAAGTTCTCCGGGGCCTCGCAGTGCCGCTTGTTCAGGTCGCTCATCGGGGCACCCCGCAGGATCAGAATTTGTAATAGTTCTCGCTCAGATAGGCGGCCACCGCCTCCACCTCGTCGTCGAACCACCCTGTCCCGAGATTCACGTTGCAGCGGTTGACCTGGGTGACCAGTGAACTCATCGAACCGATCATGCGGTTGTCGCGGGTGTACACCTCCGTGCCGTGGCAGCTCACGCAGTTCTCCTGGTGCAGTTTCTCGCCCAGCGCGGGATCGCTGGCATGGGCCGGGTTGCCGAGGCTGACGACGAGCAGAATGCCGAATGCGGTAAGGCTGTGACGCATGGTTCTCTCCTTCGCTTGAGTGACGCCGGACCGCCACGGTCCGGCCCTGGATGATAGACTGATGCCCCAACCCTGGAGACGGCATGGGTCAGAACGCGGACAACCTGATCTGGATAGACCTCGAGATGACCGGTCTTGATCCCCACTCGGATCTGATCCTCGAAGTGGCAACCATCGTGACCGACAAGGACCTGAACCTGCTGGCCGAGGGGCCGGTACTGGCCGTTCGCCAGGCCGAGTCCGTGCTCGCCCGGCTCGACGACTGGAACCGGCGCACCCACGGCGCCTCCGGACTCCTGCAGCGCGTCCGGGAGAGCCCGATCGAAGAGATCGGTGCCGAGCAGGCCACACTCGACTTCCTGAAGCAGTGGGTGCCGCGGCACGCTTCGCCGATGTGCGGTAATTCGATCTGCCAGGATCGGCGTTTTCTCGCCCGCTGCATGCCGGATCTCGAGGGCTATTTCCATTACCGCAACCTCGACGTCAGCACCCTGAAGGAGCTCGCCCGCCGTTGGTCTCCCGGTGTGCTTGCAACCGTGAAAAAGGACGCCACGCACCAGGCGTTGCAGGACATCCGCGATTCCATCGAAGAGCTGCGTCATTATCGCGAGCATTTCATTCGCATGCCGCAGCCGAAGCCCGTCTGACAGGCCGGACCCCGAGCCGCCTGCCGGTCCGCATCAGGCCCCCGGAACGCCCGGTGGGACCAGTACCGTCGGCTGACCGTCCAGGCTCGGGTCGCGTTCGGGAAAGTCGCGGATGAAGTGCAGCCCGCGGCTCTCCCGCCGCCGTAGTGCACACCCGACGGTGATCTCGGCGACCAGCACCAGGTTCCGCAATTCGATCAGGTCGGGTGTGATCCGGTAGTGGGCATAGTATTCCTGGACTTCCTCCATCAGCACGCGGATGCGCCGTCGCGCGCGCAGCAGGCGATCGCGGGTGCGCACGATGCCAACGTAATCCCACATCAGCCGCCGCAGTTCGTCCCAGTTGTGCGAGACGACCACTTCCTCGTCGGAGTCGGTGACCCGCGATTCGTCCCAGTTCGGAGGTCGCGGCAGGGCCTCCGGGGTCAGGGGGTCGGCTTCGGCGAGGATGTGTCTGGCGGCCGCACGCGCGTACACGAGACACTCGAGCAGGGAGTTGCTGGCCATGCGGTTCGCGCCATGCAGGCCGGTGTAGGAAACCTCGCCCGCGGCGTAAAGCCCGGGCAGATCGGTGCGCCCGTGGGCATCCACCATCACGCCGCCGCAGGTGTAGTGCGCGGCGGGAACCACCGGAAGGGGTTCCGCCGTCATGTCGAAACCGAATTCCAGGCAACGCTGGTGGATGGTCGGGAAATGTTCCCGCACGAATTCCGGGCTGCGGTGGCTGATGTCCAGATAGACGTAGTCGGCTCCCAGCCGCTTCATCTCGTGGTCGATCGCGCGGGCGACGATGTCGCGCGGCGCGAGTTCGCCACGCGAATCGAAGTGCTGCATGAACCGTGTACCGTCGGGCAGGAGCAGACGGCCGCCCTCGCCGCGCACTGCCTCGGAGATCAGGAACGACTTCGCCTGGGGGTGGAACAGGCAGGTCGGGTGAAACTGCATGAACTCCATGTTGGCCACCCGGCAGCCCGCGCGCCAGGCCATCGCGATACCGTCCCCGGTGGCGCCGTCCGGGTTGGAGCTGTACAGGTACACCTTGCTTGCCCCGCCGGTCGCCAGAATCACGACCGGGGCCAGGATCGTCTGTACCTGCCGACTCGCGCCATCCTGCACGTAGGCGCCGATCACGCGCCGCTGTCCGCTCACGGTGCCCAGGATCAGGTCGACCGCCAGGTGGCGTTCAAAGACCTCGATGCGTGCCTGTCCCCTTGCGGTCCCGACCAGCGCTTCCTCGATGGCCTGCCCGGTGGCGTCGGCCGCGTGGGCGACCCGGCGCGCGCTGTGTCCGCCCTCGCGGGTCAGGTGCAGGCGGCTGCGGCCCTCGTGGGCCTCGCGCGTGAAGGGCACGCCGAGGCTCGACAGCCACTTGATCGCATCGGGACCCTCCGCCACCGTGCGCCGCACCGCATCGATCTCGCACAGCCCCGCGCCAGCATCGAGGGTGTCGGCAACGTGAGATTCGAAGGAGTCGGACTGATCCAGAACCGCGGAAATGCCGCCCTGGGCGTAGCGGGTACTGCCCTCCTCGACGGGGCCCTTGCTGATGATTGCGACCCGTCGGTGCGGAGCCAGGTGCAGCGCCGCGGTTAGGCCGGCCGCGCCGCTTCCGATGATCAGCACATCGAAGCGTTCCTGCGCGGGTCCCATTTGTGTTGCGGCCATGGCTCAGGTAACTTTCGGGCGTTGTGCCGTGCGCGGAATTCCATGCTTCGCAACGTCGGAAGCGATTGGGGCGAACTTCATCATGTCGACAGGGTCCATCCAGCGGAGAGTAACGGAACCGGGGCTGCATGCGGGAGTGTCCGCATGAGCGAAAAGGCTTCCGATGAGGCCCTGGTCAAGCGTGTGCAACGCGGGGAGAAGGCCGCCTTCGACATCCTGGTCCTCAAGTATCAACACAAGATCATCAACCTGGTGGGGCGTTATGTGCACGACCACGCGGCGGCGCTCGACGTCTCCCAGGAGGCGTTCATCAAGGCCTACCGGGGGCTCGCCAATTTCCGCGGGGAGAGTGCGTTCTACACCTGGCTGTACCGGATCGCGATCAACACCGCGAAGAACTATCTGGTGGCGCAGGGACGGCGCCGCCCAGAGGCCGAGGTGGATGCCCAGGATGCCGAACAGATGGGCGGCGATTCCGCACTGAAGGACAGTGCAACCCCGGAAGGGGAGTTGTTGTCAGAGGAAATACAGGCGGCAGTGCAACGGACGATCGAACGATTACCGGATGATCTGCGAACCGCGATCACGCTGCGCGAACTCGAAGGATTGAGCTACGAAGAGATTGCCCAGACGATGGGCTGCCCGATCGGGACTGTCCGATCGCGCATCTTTCGGGCCCGCGAGGCCATCGACCGGACCCTGCGTCCGTTGCTTAACGATTGAGCGAGCAGAGTTTAATGAATAACCAAGTCAGCAAATCCGAACGTCTTTCCGCACTGGCCGACAACGAGACCGACAGCTTCGAGACGCGCCGCCTGATCGACGAACTCCTGAAATCCGAAGACGACCGCCGCACGTGGTCTCGGTATCACCTGATCGGCGACAGCCTGCGTGGCGGCATGAGGCAGGTCGCACCGGCTGATTTCCTCGCCGGGGTGCAGAGCGGGATTGCCGACGAAAGCCCCCTGGACGTACCAATAGATCCACCTGCAGCCACGCGCTGGCTGAAGCCCGTCGCCGGGGTCGGTGTCGCGGCCGCGGTCGCGATGGTGTCGCTGCTGGGGCTGCAGATGGTGACCGGTGGCGGGGAGGGAGTTCCCACGACCACCGTTGAAGCAACCACGATCCAGGAGCCGGCGGAGACCGATCTCGCCACGGCACCGGATCCACGATTTGCCCGTTATCTGGAAAACCATGCGGAATTGGTGGCACCAGGCTCTTCGGCCTTTGCCCGGGTCCGCAACTCAGTGGATGGCGAGTAAGCTCGGATGTGGGGCTGGAGCCTGCACCTCTCAGCGCTTCTCGCGCTCCTGCTACCGCTGACGCTTCAGGCCGGGGACCCCGATCACAGCCCGGAACAGTGGCTGGAACGCATGGCGGACAGCCTGCACCAGCACAGCTATGAGGGCACGTTCATCTTCCAGCGGGGCGATCGCATCGACACCGTGCGAGTGGTCCACGCAGCCGAGGACGGCGGCTACCGCGAGCGCCTTCAGACCCTGACCGGTTCGGCACGCGAGGTCATCCGCAAGGTGGACCGCATCAGCGCGATCAAGGGAGCGCGGATCGAGACGAAGGGTGATCAGCAGGGTGCGCCGCAACGGCCGCCTGCCTTCGCGGGTGCGATGCTGCGGGCGAACGAGCGCTACGAGCTGACTTCACATGGCTTCGACCGCATCGCAGGATTTTCCTGCTACCGGCTGCATGCCGAGGCCCGCGACGAGTACCGCTACAGTCATCAGTACTGCCTGCACCGCGATACCGGTCTGCCGTTGCTCAGCGAGTTGATCGACGCGGACGGCCAGTTGCTCGAGCGCCTGGTCTTCACCGAGCTGGAATTTCTCGACGTGGTGTTCGAGGAGGCGCTGACGCCGAGCGGTTGCGATGCGCGCCACATCGAGGTGCGTGCGGCCGAGGGTTCGCATAGTGAAGAAGATCGCCAGAGCCCATGGTATTTCGAGGACCTGCCACCCGGTTTCGCGACCATCATCGTGACCGAGCGCAGCTTCGGGCCGGAAGACGTCGCACCTTCCCTGCACTTCGTGCTCAGCGACGGGCTCGCGACCGTGTCCGTATACGTGAATCCCATCGGCGAAGGGGTCGAGGCGTTCAAGGCGGCGACCCGTTCGGGGGCCACTCACGCTTTCGCGAGGCCCTTGGCCGGGCACCAGGTCACGGTGGTCGGTGAGGTGCCGAAGAAGACCGCCGAGCGCATTGCCCATGCGGCGCGCTTCCGGGCCGTCGAGGCCGGCGAAGGCGCGGCGCGTCGCTGATCAGGTCCATCATGAGCGACTGGATCGAGGAGCGGGGTGTGGTGGTCCTGGCCGACGATGCCTGGGCCACGGTGCGCGTGGAGCGCCAATCCACCTGTGGTTCCTGTTCCGCGCGCAGCGGTTGCGGCAACGGCGTGTTGTCCCAGGTCCTCGGCCGGCGCGCACTCGAGCTGCGTATACCCAACAGCGACGGGCTGAGACCCGGGGACCGGGTGACGCTGGGTGTGCGTGACCAGGCGCTGGTTTCCGGTGCCTTCGCGATGTACCTGCTGCCTCTGCTCGGGCTGATGGTCGTGCCGATCACGCTGGGCTGGTTCGTTCCGGGGTTGGCGGATGGCGTGCTGATTCTGGCGGGAATCGCGGGCTTCGTTATGGGGCTCATCGCTGTGCGCCGCTGGCTGCAAGGCCAGGCACACCGATTCGAACCGGTGCTTCTTGGGCGGCAGCCGGCAGGGACTTCCACGATGCCACCCCCCGCCGCAGGACGTCTCGCGGGTCCCGGTGCGTAGACGCTGCGCGCCGGCAATCGGCGCCGTCGACCTGCCTCGAATCCGCATCGTGCTTTCGATTCGTAACTGACGCGGAACTTGCGCGCGATCAGCGCCTCTAGACTCGTATTCAACGACCCGTGAAGGTACACATGAAAACTTATCGTTGGTTCTTCCTGGCAACGCTGCTGATCGCGCTGTCGGTTCCGGCCTCCGCGCGTCATCTTCCCGATTTCGTTCCGCTGGCTGAGAAGTACAGTCCTGCAGTGGTCAACATCTCGTCGTCGCGGGAGCGTGTCGTTTCCGAGAGCGAGGCCATGCCGGAGTTGCCGGAGGGAATGCCGTTCGGCGACCTGTTCGAGCGGTTTTTTGGCGAGCGCGGCGAGCGGCGCGGACCCGAACGATTCGAGCGCGGCTCGATGGGCTCCGGGTTCATCTACACAGCGGACGGCTACATCCTGACCAACCATCACGTGATCGAGAACGGTGGCGAGATCGTGGTACGGCTGTCCGACCGGCGGGTGTACACCGCGGAGGTGATCGGGTCCGACCCGCAGAGTGACGTCGCCGTGCTGAAGATCGACGCGCAGAACCTGCCGACGTTGCGGCTGGGTTCCTCGGAATCCCTGAAGGTGGGGGAGTGGGTGCTGGCGATCGGCTCCCCCTTCGGCTTCGATCACTCGGTGACGGCCGGGATCGTCAGCGCGAAGGGCCGCAGCCTGCCCTCTGACAACTACGTGCCGTTCATCCAGACCGACGTGGCGATCAATCCCGGAAACTCCGGTGGTCCGCTGTTCAACCTCGACGGCGAGGTGGTCGGGATCAACTCCCAGATCTACAGCCGCACCGGCGGCTTCATGGGGCTGTCCTTCGCGATCCCGATCGAGATGGCGGTGGAGGTTGCCGAGCAGCTCCGCGAGACGGGCACCGTGACCCGCGGCTGGCTGGGCGTATTGATCCAGGAGGTGACCCGGGAACTGGCGGACTCTTTCGGCATGACGCGTCCGACCGGGGCTCTGGTGGCGCAGGTGCAGCCCAACAGCCCGGCGGAAAAGGCGGGCTTTCGTACCGGGGACGTGATCCTGCGCTTCAACGGCATCGAGGTGCCGCGCTCCAGCGCGCTGCCGCCGATCGTCGGGCGCACGCCGGTGGGTTCCGAGGTTGGTGTGGACGTGCTGCGCGATGACCAGGAGATCGTGATCGGGGTCACCATCGAGGCGCTCCCCGAGGACATCGCGATGGGCCGCAGTGGTCGCCAGCCGGCGCCGCCGGTGCGGCCGCAGAGCCTGCTGGGGATGCAGATCGAGCCCCTGAGTGCGGACGAACGTTCGGCCCTCGGGCTGGGTGAAGAGGGTGTCCGCGTGGCCGAGGTCACCGGCAACCCGGCGCGCGCCGCCGGGATCCGGGCCGGGGATGTGATCGTCCAGTTTGGCGGTGATCCCGTGGCGTCGCCCGATGCCTTCCGCCAGAAGGTCGAAGAGGCATCCGCCGGCCGTTCGGTACCGGTGCTGGTGCACCGGGAAGGCACGCCGGTCTTCATCGCCCTGCGCATTCCAAACCAGTGACCGGCGAACGCCGCGGAGGGTCCGCCGACGCCGGCGGACCTTCCCGAGCGTCCGCGGGTCGTGAGGGTCCGGATCGGTTGCCGCCAAGGCTGACTGTCTATCATCGGGTCGACTGTGGGCTCTGTGAGCAGATGCTCGCAGAGCTCACGTCCCTGCAAAGCCGTTATACTTTCGCGCTCGAGCGCGTCGACATCGACGAGAATCCCGATTTGTCGACGCGTTTCAACGCCAAGGTGCCGGTGCTGGCGGTGGACGGAGAAATCCTCTGCTGCCACTTCCTCGATGCGCCGGCACTGATCGACGAGCTGACCCGGAATGACTGATCCCCGACTGACCCGCAACTTCTCCATCATCGCGCACATCGACCACGGCAAGTCCACCCTCGCGGATCGGCTGATCCAGGTCTGTGGCGGCCTGGCCGAACGCGAGATGGCCGAACAGGTGCTGGATTCGATGGACCTCGAGCGCGAGCGCGGGATCACGATCAAGGCGCAGAGCGTATCGCTGTACTACGACGCACTCGATGGTAAGCGCTACCAGCTCAACTTCATCGACACCCCGGGCCACGTCGATTTCTCCTACGAGGTCTCGCGATCGCTCGCCGCCTGCGAGGGTGCGCTGCTGGTGGTGGACGCCTCGCAGGGTGTGGAGGCGCAGAGCGTCGCCAACTGCTACACGGCCATCGACCAGGGACTCGAGGTGGTGCCGGTGCTGAACAAGATCGACCTGCCCGCTGCGGAGCCGGACCGGGTGGCCAGCGAGATCGAGGACGTGATCGGCATCGAGGCCACGAACGCGATCCGCGTTTCGGCGAAGACCGGCGAGGGCATCGCCGAGCTGCTGGAGGAGTTGGTCCACCGGATTCCGCCGCCGGAGGGCAGGTCCGATGCGCCGCTGCAGGCGCTGGTGATCGACTCCTGGTACGACAACTACCTCGGCGTAGTCGCGCTGGTCCGGGTCAAGGCCGGCCAGTTGCACGCGAAACGGCGGATCACCGCGATGTCCGTCGGACGCAGCTACGAGGTGGACCGCGTCGGCGTATTCACGCCCAAGCCGGTCGACCGGCCTCACCTCGACGTTGGCGAGGTGGGCTACGTGATCGCCAGCATCAAGGACATCACCGGCGCGAAGGTCGGGGATACGTTCACCGATGCGCAGAAGCCTGCCGACGCCCCGCTGCCCGGCTTCAAGGAGGTTCAGCCGCGCGTCTTCGCGGGGCTGTTCCCGATCAGTGCCGAGGACTTCAACGATCTGCGCGAGGCCCTGGACAAGCTGCGCCTGAACGACGCGGCGCTGCAGTTCGAGCCCGAGACTTCCCAGGCATTGGGGTTCGGATTCCGCTGCGGCTTCCTGGGGATGCTGCACATGGAGATCGTGCAGGAGCGTCTCGAACGGGAGTACGGGCTGGAGCTGATCTCGACGGCGCCGACGGTCGTCTACGAGGTCGAGAAGACGAACGGGGAGGTGGTCCCCGTGCACAACCCCTCGGAGCTGCCTCCAGCCAACGAAATCGCGGAGGTGCGCGAACCGATCATTCTGGCCAACATCCTGACGCCGCAGGAGTATGTGGGGGCGGTGATGACGCTCTGTGTGGAAAAGCGCGGGGTGCAGGTCAAGATGCAGTACATGGGGCGGCAGGTCGCACTGGCGTACGAGATGCCGATGTCCGAGGTGGTGATGGATTTCTTCGACCGCCTGAAGTCGGCGACCAAGGGCTACGCCTCCTTCGACTACCAGCCGCTGCGCTTCCAGGCGGCGCCCCTGGTGCGGGTGGACATCCTGATCAACGGCGAGCGGGTCGACGCGCTGTCGTCGATTCTGCATCGCGACCAGTCCCAGAGCCGTGGGCGGGAGCTGGCCGAACGCATGTGTGGCATCATTCCGCGCCAGATGTTCGAAGTGGCGATCCAGGCGGCGATCGGCTCCAAGGTCATCGCCCGATCGACCGTGAAGGCCCTGCGCAAGAACGTGCTTGCGAAGTGCTACGGGGGTGACGCGACGCGCAAGCGCAAACTGCTGGAGAAACAGAAGGCGGGCAAGAAGCGGATGAAGCAGATCGGCCGGGTGGATGTTCCCCAGGAGGCCTTTCTCGCCGTGTTATCCACCGCCGACAAGGGCTAATCCGGTCGCGGACCGGTTTCCGAGAAAGGATCTGTTATGACTTTCAGCCTGGAGCTGATCTTGGTTCTGGCCACGCTGGTCACGGGCGTGATCTGGCTGGTGTGGGGCATTGGGCGACGCTGGATGAGTCCCGAACGGCAGGCACAGCTGCCCTGGTATGTGGATTATTCCCGCTCCTTCTTCCCGGTGCTGCTGATCGTGCTGGTGCTGCGTTCGTTCGTGGCCGAGCCCTTTCGCATTCCGTCGGGATCGATGATGCCGACCCTGCTGGTCGGTGACTTCATTCTGGTCAGCAAGTTTTCCTACGGGGTCAGGCTGCCGATCACCCGCAGCGTGATCCTGGAGACCGGCAAGCCCGAACGCGGCGATGTCGCGGTGTTCAAGTATCCCCGCAACCCTGCCGAAGACTATATCAAGCGCGTGGTGGGAATCCCGGGCGACCTGATCGAGTTTCGGGACCGCACGCTGCATGTGAATGGTGAGCCGCAGCGCACCGAGGCGTTGGGGACTTTCGAAGGTGTGGGGTCCGGGCGGATGATGACCGGTGCGACCGTGTTCCGGGAGCACCTGGGTGACACGCCGCACGAGATCCTGATGTGGGAGCAGGCACCGGGAATGAGCGGGTCGGTCCGTGTGCCGGAGGGGCACTACTTCATGGTCGGGGACAACCGCGACAACAGCAACGACAGCCGGATGTGGGGCTTCGTGCCGGAGGACCTCCTGGTCGGCCGCGCGCTCTTCATCTGGCTGAACTGGGACTACAATGGCGGGCACTGGGATTTCTCCCGGGTGGGCAACCGCATTCACTGAAAGCACGAGACGGGGGCTGGGAACGATGCTGAGATCCAGACAACAGATGCGGGGAATCGGTGGATTCACCGTCATCATCTTCATCCTGTTTGCGGTACTGGTTGCCAACTTTTTTCTGACCATCGGCAAGGACTACATTCAGTACTGGACGGTAAGGGCCATCGTCACCGACGTCGCCGCCGCGCCGGGAGCAGCCGAGCGCACGCCGCAGCAGATCTGGAACGACATCAACCGGCGTCTGGCGATCAACTCGATCTACGAGAACGTCGAGCGCGAGAACATCAGCTTCGAGGAAGACGGGACAGGGCGGTACATGCTTCTGGACTACGAAGTGCGGCGCAACTTCTTCGGCAATCTGGACCTCGTGGCCAAATTCAATCGCCGCGACAAGCTTGCACCTTGATTGGGCGGCGCTGTCCGGAGTGCCCGGCGGCTGCAGTTCGGCCTGAGCGCGGATGAGTGCGACGGATTTCCGCAGCCTGCTGCCGGAGGCACTGCGCGGCGCAGAATCGCTGGAGCAGGCGCTCACCCACCGCAGCGCCGGCGCCAGGCACAACGAACGGCTCGAGTTTCTTGGGGATGCCGTGCTCGGGCTGGTGATCGCCGATGCGCTGTACGAGCGCCTGCCGGATGCGCCGGAGGGTGACCTGACCCGCATGCGCGCCGCCCTGGTGAACCGCGGGGCCGTGGCTGAGATCGCACGCGCCTCGGGTATGGAGGGTGCACTGAATCTCGGGCAGGGCGAGCGCAAGACCGGGGGACAGCGGCGTGAGTCCATCCTGGCGGACGCGCTGGAGGCCCTGATCGGGGCGAGCTATCGCTCCGCCGGGTACGCGGCGACCCGGGAATTCGTTCTCCACCTCTATGCACAGCGGCTGGATTCCCTGCCGAGCGCGGAATCCCTGAAGGACCCGAAGACCAAGTTGCAGGAATTTCTGCAGGGTCGCGGCCGAGTGCTGCCGGAGTACCGGGTGCTGGAAGTCTCCGGACCCGACCACCAGCGACGGTTCGTGGTCGAGGCCTGGTTGCCCAGCGAATCCTGGGGACAGCAGGGCACGGGTTCGAGCCGTCGGGCCGCCGAGCAGGCGGCCGCCGAGGCCGCGCTCGCGCGTCTCGTGAGCGGGGTCGGGCAATGACCGGGACGCTGGAGCACACGCGTTGCGGCCTGGTCGCCCTGATCGGGCGACCGAACGTCGGCAAGACCACGCTGATGAACCGGATGGTCGGTGAGAAACTCGCCGCGATCACGCGCAAGCCGCACACCACCCGCAACCGCATCCTCGGCATCGTCACGCAGGGCGGGAATCAGACGGTGCTGATCGACACCCCGGGGATCGACGCGGAGCGCAGCCGCCTGATGAATCAGGTGCTGAACCGCACCGCGGTGCAGGCGCTCAGCGACGCCGACATCGTCTGCTTCATCGTGGAGGCCGGCCGCTTCGATGCCGGGGACCGTTTCATCCTCGACGCGATCCGGTCCGCGGGCCGTCCGACGGTACTGGTGGTGAACAAGGTCGACCGCGTTCCCGACAAGACCGCGCTGCTGCCCTTCCTCGAGGCGCGGGCGCAGGAGCACGACTACCTGGCCGTGGTGCCGCTGTCCGGGAAGACGGGCCGGAATCTCCAGGGTCTGGTGGACGAGCTCGGCCGGCACCTGCCGGAGGGGCCGTTCCTGTACGACCCGGACCAGCTCAGCGATCGCCCGGAGCGCTTCCGGGCCGAGGAGATGATCCGCGAGGCCCTGCTGGAACGCCTCGGCCAGGAGGTCCCCTATGCGGTCGCGGTGCAGGTCGAGGGCTGGGAGGACCGGCCCGGCATCACCCACATCGACGCACTGATCCTGGTCGAACGACAGAGTCAGAAGGGCATCGTGATCGGGAAGGGCGGGCAGATGCTGAAACGCATCGGTCAGGCGGCCCGCGAGCAGCTCGAGAAGCTGCTTGGCCGCAAGATCATGCTGCGCCTGACCGTTCGGGTCGAGGAGGGCTGGTCGCAGAGCAATCGCGCGCTGCGGGAGCTGGGCATCGAAGAGCCGCGGTGACGGTAGATCGCCCAGATCTGCCCGTTCCCGGTTTCGTATTGCATGCCCGGCCGTTCCGGGACAACAGCCGGATCCTGGAACTGGTGACCCGCGATGCCGGTCGCCTCGCGGTGCTGGCGCGAGGGCGGGCGGGCTCGCTGCGTCCCTTCGTATTGCTGCACCTCGCCTGGCGCGGTCGGGGCGAGCTTCCGAGTCTCACGGTGGGCGAAGAACGGCGCGTGTTCCCGCTCGCGGGGCGGGCGATGATCTGTGCGCTCTACCTGAACGAACTGGTGTTGCGTCTGTTCCCGCGCGATGTCGCCGCCGGCGAGGTGGTCGGATTGCTGCAGCACGCCTACCAGGGACTTCTGGACCCGGAGCGTCCGGAACACAGCCTGCGCGCTGCCGAGTGGTCGCTGCTCAGCCTGGTCGACTCGGGGCTCGAGCATGTGGCCGATGCCCTGACCGATGTCGAGGCCCACTACCGCTACCGCCCCAACGAAGGGCTGAGCGACGGCTTCGCCGAGGCCGTGCCGGGTGCGCTGCGTGGCGCAGCGCTGCGGGCGCTCGCCACCGGTTCCCGGCTGTCCGATAATGACCTGCGCGCCGCCCGTGACTTCATGCGGCGGCTGATCGACGAACACCTTGACGGCCGGGAACTTCAGACCCGGCGCCTTCTCTGACAGGACCCATCGCATCATGCAAGCAGCTGTCCCGCCGCCGTTGCGGCTCGGCGTGAATCTCGACCACATCGCCACCATCCGTCAGGCCCGGCACACACCCTACCCGGACCTGATGCACGCCGTTCGGCTG
>SKQM01000001.1 GCA_007119005.1 Thioalkalivibrio sp. | reverse complement strand
TTCGTCGGCGACGACGACGTGAACACCCGCAACTGGATCGACCGACTCGACATGGTCCAGCAGATGGAGCCCGCGTTCCTGATCCCGGGCCACGGCGAGGCCACCCGCAACGCGGCCCGGGCGGTCGCGTTCACCCGCGGCTATCTCCAGGACCTGCGTGCAACGATGGCCGCCGCGGTAGAGGATTTCCTTTCCTTCGACGAGGCCTACAACGGTGCCGACTGGTCGAAATACGAGAATGTCACGGCGTTCGAGGAGACCCACCGGCGCAATGCGTACGCGGTTTTCCTCGAAGTCGAGAGCGAGATGTTCTGAGTGCGCGCAGACCGGGCAGGGCCAGGACGGCATCTGGCGTTTTGAGCCCTCCCGCTGAGCTTTTGCGCAGGCCGCGCCGGCTTCAGTTGCCGCATTCCTGCACCGACTTCCGACCGAAGCCTATCCCTCCAACTCGCGATCGCGCTGCGCGCGCCAGCGCTGGTATTGCGGCCAATCGCGGTAGGCTCCACTGGCGACATAGTCGAGCCGCGCGAGGAAGCTGTCGACCAGGTCCTGCCGGGTTTCATCGGGCAGTTGTCCCGAGTAGTCGATCAGCCAGGTACTGTCCATGCGGAACGCCTCCTCACCGTCGTCAGCGAAGAACACGAGTGCGGGCCGATGCGCGAGCGCCAGCTCAGCGGCAAGGGCTTCGGCGGCGCCATGCCGGCCGTCCGGCAGGACCACGACCCCGCCGTGGTCGGTATTCAGACGCAAGCTGTGGAACCCCGCCAGCTTGTCCTGAATGGCGGGGTGTTCCAGGATCTGTTCCCGCAGCCGACGGCATTCCTCGCAGCCGTCACGCTCGAAAAGCACCAGCGATGGACGCGGGTTGGCGATCCGCTGCGCGGCGAGATCAGCCGGCGGGTGCTGGAAGCCAGCAAGCAAGGCGTCGGTACGGGGTATGGTGGTGTCTCGCTGCGCAGCCAACGCCGTTTCTTCCTGCAATCCCGCGGCATAGTCACGCAACGACTCGCGGCGCCAGGCGTCCGACTCGAGGTAGTCGAGGATCACGTGCATGCGCTCGGGATCGGCGAAGCCGACAAAACGCAGCATGCGCTCGCCCGAATCATCGATGAACAGCAGCGTCGGCGTGAAGGTCGCCCGCTCGTGCTCGGACAGCTCCCGCGCGCGGTACATCTCTCCGTCCAGACCGACCATTTCCACGTCGCTGAACACGTCGACCGCGATCACGTCGAACTGTCCCGAAAAACGCCGCACGACCTCGGGATCCTGGAAGGTGCTGCGCGCCATCGCAACGCAATGCAGACAGGTCTCCGCGCTGAAGAACAATGCGATGCCCCGCTTTCCGCGCGCGACGGCGTCGTCGAGATCGCCGGGCAGATCGTAGAAGCTCTGGGCAAACCAATCCGGGTACTCGAGCCGCTCGCGCGCCTCGGCCGTTCCCATCAGCAGCAATGCCAGCACGAACACTCCGGCAAGGGTTCCAAGATGGCCCGAGCGCGCGGTGGCGGCAGGCATTCGGGAATCGATGTCGACAGGCATGGCTTTACTCCGGGTCTAAAACATCTGATGACGGCTGAACCCAAGCGATCCCATCCGGGGTCTGGCAGGCGCTCCAGGAAGCGAACCACCCGTTTGCCGTTCACCCTGCGCTGCCGAAGGATCGGGGCTTCTCATCAGGACGTCCGCGCCGGATTGGGTATTCCGGTAAACACTCCGCACGTGTGGGTCCAAGTGCCGAGCACTCCGGCGCCAGATGATTCGCTCTTCGTTCCGCAATCGACGCGACTGCTCCGGCACCTGTTGACACCCCCGCACCCTTAGTGAGGCCCGAAGCCGCTATACTCGTCACCGCTGCGTCGGAGGCGGTCAAACGGGAATGAGCCAGGTTTTCGATCTGCTGATTGTGGGTGGCGGCGTCACGGGCTCCGCGCTGCTGTATGTCGCCAGCCGGTACACCGACATCGGCCACATCGCGCTGCTGGAAAAATACGCCGCCCCGGCACGCGTGAACTCGCTGCACAGCAACAACAGCCAGACGCTGCACTGCGGCGACATCGAGACCAATTACAGCCTCGACAAGGCACTGAAGGTCCAGCGGGCGGCACGCATGGTCGAACATTACGCGACCACACAGCCGGACATCGACCATCTGATCTTCCGCTACCCGAAGATGGTGCTGGGCGTGGGAGAGCGTGAATGTGAGCTGCTGCGGCGACGGTTCGAAGTCCTCTCGCCGCATTATCCCAACCTCAGACTGCTCGAACCCAACGACATCGCGCGCATCGAACCGGCGGTCGCGTTTGCCGGCGGCAGGCGCAGGCCCGACGAGATCGTGGCCCTTGGCTCGGAGAGCGAGTACACCGCGGTGAACTATGAGGCGCTTGCGCGCTCCTTCGTCCGGCAGGCGCAACGCGGCGGCGGCAATCGCGTCGCGGTGGAATACAACCAGCGCGTGCGCCACATCCGGCGCCATCACGACCGCTTCCTGATCGAAACCGGCACCACGAGCTTCCAGGCCCGCAGCATCGTCGTGTGCGCGGGTGGACACAGTCTTAGGCTCGCGCATGACCTCGGCTTCGGCCACCACTACTCGGTGCTGCCGGTGGCGGGAAGCTACTACTTCACGCCGCAGATCCTGCGCGGCAAGGTGTACACGGTACAGAACGACAAACTGCCCTTCGCGGCGATCCACGGCGACCCGGACGTGAATGTGCCGGGCAAAACCCGCTGGGGCCCGACCGCGTTGGTGCTGCCCGTGCTCGAGCGTTACAACTGGGAGACGGTGAAAGACTTCCTGCGCGTGTTCCAGTTCGACCGCAAGGTCTGGAACGTGCTGTTCGACCTGCTGAAGGTTCCGGACATCCGCAACTACATGTTCAAAAACCTGCTGTTCGAGGTGCCGGTGCTGCGCCGCGGGCTGTTCCTCCGGGACGCCCGGAAGATCGTGCCCGATCTGCGATATGGTGATCTGCGCTTTGCGCACCACGTAGGCGGCATCCGACCCCAGCTCATCGACAAGGAGCACCGCCGGCTGATGATGGGCGAGGCGAAGATCGACACCGGTGTTGGCGCGATCTTCAATATGACGCCCTCCCCTGGCGCCACCTGCTGCCTCGAGAACGCCGAAGTCGACATGCGCGCGGTGGCGGCCTTTCTTGGCGCGACCATCGACGAACAACGCTTCGAACGCGAACTGCTGATCGGCGACCACCGGCATGTGATCGGCGACCTCCCTGCCTACCTCATCAGCGGGCCCGACGCAGCCTGAGCAAAGCGCCTGCGAGGGACAGGACATCCGACCGGATGATCCACCGAAGCCTTCGCGCTCTCACCCGACGGACGCATGGCCCACTAACGCCCCATCTGCCGGTCGTAGGCACGCACGACGCGCTGCAGCAGCCCTGGGTCCTTCTGCCGTTCGCCCAAGGCCACAAAGTCTACCCGTACGTTTCCGTCATCCTGCTCTTCGACCCTGACGGACACGATGATTTCCTTGAACTCCCCTTCGATCAGCCCAGCGGCGCGGTCCTCGTGGATCACCCTAAGTCCCTCGTCGGCGAACGCGTCGACAACCGCAAACCAGGACCGGTCGACCGAGACGGTCTGTGTTCCGCCCTGGGGGCCAAGGGTCGCGCAGCCTGTTACAACGACCGCGAGGAACAGCAGGAGAGGGAGAGAACGGGCCATCGGGGGACAGTACACCGATATCGCGTTCGGCTGAACTCGTGCCATCGCTGCCGGCCGCAGGAAAATGGGTGTACTGTCCCCCAAAAAGATGTCAAACGTCGAGGTGGATAGCGGGTTCGTCCAGGGCGGCGGCCTGTTCGCGCAGGGTCAGGATGTGGTCCTCCCAGTATCGCGTGGTATAGAAGACCGGAAAGGCCTGGACGAACGCAGGATCATCCGCGCGGCGTGCCAGCCAGGCTGCGTGGCGCAGGATGCGCAGCGTGCGTAGCGGCGTGATCAGGGCCAGTTCGCGCCGGTCCAAGCGCAAGAAGGTCTCGTAGCCCTCCAGCAGCGCCAGCATCTGGGCCGACATCTCCTCGGCAGCGCCGGAAAGGAACATCCACAGATCCTGGACCGCCGGCCCGGTGCAGGCGTCATCGAGGTCGACGAAATGAGGGCCGGAGTCGGTCCACAAAATATTGCCCGGGTGGGTGTCGCCGTGGAGGCGGATCATGGGCACGGGTCCGGCCTCCTCCATCCGGCGCACGATGCGATCGAGCACATCCGCGCTGAGGTCCTCGTAGACCGATTCCAGTTCGACGGGCAGACGCTCGCTGGCGAGCACGTCCTCGCGCGCGATCTCGCCCAGTTCGCCGGCGTCCAGGCGGTCACGTTCCTGGAAGCTCCCGGCACGGCCGACGACATGGATGCGGGCGATGAAGCGCCCGATGCGCACGAGATTCTCGCGCTGCTCCAGGTCCGGGGTACGCCCGCCCTGCCGGGGGTAAAGCGCAAAAAGGAAGCCTTGGTGACGATGCAGCGTCTCCCCGGCTGCGTCGCGCCGCGGCGCGACCACCGGAACCTCCTCGGCCGCGAGTTCCAGCGCGAACGCATGCTCCTCGCGAATGGCTGCTTCGGACCAGCGCCCCGGCCGATAGAACTTCGCGACCACCGGCGCCGCATCTTCGATGCCGATCTGATAGACGCGATTCTCGTAGCTGTTGAGCGCCAGCAGCCGACCGTCGGCGCGCAGCCCGGTGGACTCCACGGCGTCCAGGATGACCTCCGGCTTCAGACTGGCATAGGGATGGACGCTCATGGAAACTGACTACGTACCGATTCCCGGGTCCGCTGCACTCAGAGAGGCGGAAACAACCGAACCCTGTTGGAAATAACAGACGAACGTAACGGCGGAATGCGGGACAGCGCCGGGAGGCGCCGTCGGGCGCCGTCCGGCGAAATCGGGCCCCGCACCTCCAGGTTCGGGAAATTGGCGGCGGATCAGAGCATCTCCAGGTCCATCAGCACGGAGTCCAGGCCAGCCTGAGCGCATTCCTCGTCCACCATGCCATCGGGAGCGCCGCTGACTCCGATCGCACCAAAGATCCTGCCGCCGGCTTCGATCGGCACCGAACCGGGCATGAAGGCCAGCCCTTCGCCGAGGGTTGCCAAGGGGCTGCTGGCGCGCGCCTCGAGGTCAGACCCCTTGGCATTGAACATGATGGAAGTGAAGGCCTTCTTCTTGCTGATGTTCAGGGTGATCGGCGGTGCCGTGGTGTCCCGCATCTGGACCTGAGTGATACCACTGCGGTCGACCACC
>SKQM01000046.1 GCA_007119005.1 Thioalkalivibrio sp. | reverse complement strand
GCGGCCAAAGGCCGGGCACAGGGCCCCGCAACCGGTGTGCGTGACCGGGCCCATGCACGGAATGCCCTTGGCCACCAGCACGCAGACGTGCTGCTGGCGCTTGCACTCGACGCAGAGCTTGTCCTTGTCGACCACCGGCGCGACGCCGAACAGCAGCTGCCGCACCGCCTGGAACACCTGCCGGGCATTCACCGGGCAGCCCCAGAGCTCCAGGTCCACCCGAACGTGCTCGGCCACCGGGGTCGCGGTATCCAGGCTGTCGATGAACTCGGGCTGGGCGTAGACCGCCTCGGTCCACGGCTTGGCCCCGTCGACGTTGAAGTTGCGCAGCGCCTGCAGCCCGCCGGAGGTCGCGCAGGCACCGAGGCTCACGAGGAAGCGGCTGTTCTTCCGGACCGAGCGGATGCGCTCCGCTTCGTCCGGGGTCGAGATGCTGCCTTCGACGAAGGCGATATCGACGGCCGCTTCCGGGTCCATCGGCCCCGCCTCGGCGAAGTGCACGATGTCGACCAGCTGCGCGAGATCCAGCAATGCCTCCCCGGCATTGATGAAGGCCAGCTGACAGCCATCGCAGGAACTGAACTTGTGCACCGCAACGCGCGGACGGGGATTCTCGCGGGCGTTCAGCCGCTCGAGGGCGTCGGTCTGATTGCGGCTGACAACAGGCATAAGACCTCCCGTCAGAAACCCGTGACGCCCAGCCAGGGGCGCAACTGCGGATAGTGAAACACCGGGCCGTCCTGGCAGACGAAATAGGGGCCGACCTGGCAATGGCCGCAATGCCCGATCCCGCACTGCATGTTGCGTTCGATGCTGAGCCACATCGATTCCGGCGGCACGTGCAGCGCCAGCAGGCGGTCGATCGAGGCCTTCATCATCACCTCGGGACCACAGAGCATCACGATACTGCGGTCGGGATCGATTCCGGCCTGGTTGAACAGCACCGTCACCTTGCCCACGCTGTAGGGCCAGTTCGGCCCGCCAACGTCCGCGGCCAGCAGCACCTGGGTGTCCGGAAGCTCCTGCCAGCGTTCGTACTGCCTGCGCCAGATCAGGTCATCCGTGTGCTTCACGCCCTGCAGGATCACCAGGCGCCCGAAGCGTTCGCGGCGGCGCAGCACGTAGCGGATCATCGACACGACCGGCGCACAGCCGAGCCCCCCGGTGACGATCACCACGTCCTGCCCTTCGGCCTCCTGCAGCGGCCAGCCGCGCCCGTACGGCCCCCTGAGCCCCATGCGGTCGCCGACCTTCAGGCTCTCCATCCCGCGCGTGACGCGCCCGACGGAGCGGATGGTGTGTTCCACCGGCCCCTCGTGGTCCGGGTCGGAGACAATCGAGATCGGCACTTCGCCAACACCGAACAGGTACAGCATGTTGTACTGCCCCGGGAGCGAACGGTAGGCGGCCGCCACTTCAGGATCGGTGAAACGCAGGTGCACGGTGTAAATGGTCGGGGTCTCCTCGACCCGTTCGACCACCTCGACCTCGACCGGCCGGTCAGGATTGTGCATCGCCCGACTCCAGCAGGGCCGAAACCTCGGCCGTGATGTCGATGCCCACCGGGCACCAGGCGATGCAGCGCCCGCAGCCCACGCAGCCGGAGCGTCCGTACTGTTCGTGCCACGAAGCGAGTTTATGGGTGAGCCATTGCCGGTAACGCAGGCGCGTCTCCTCGCGGACCAGGAAGTGCCCCATGTAGCTGTGCACCGCGGTGAAACAGGAATCCCACTGGCGCAGGTGCTCGGTGGTCTCCCCGGTCAGCGCCGGCTCATCCTGCTCGGCATGACAGAAACAGGTCGGGCAGACCGCCGTGCAGTTCCCGCAGGAGAGACAACGGCGCCCCACCTGGTCCCAGTGAGGGTCTTCGAGGCGTCCGTAGAGCGCGCTCTTCAGATTCTGCGAAGGCAGGCTCCGGCGCTGTGCGCGGCCCGCCGCCTCGATCTCTCGATCAGCCTTCTCCTGCTGTGCGGACGACGCCGGTGCCAGCCCGAGCGTCGCGAGCACCGCCCGCCCCCGATCGGTCCCCGCGTCGATCACGAAGCCGTCGTCCAGTTCGGACATCGCCAGGTCGTACCCCGACTCGGCGCGGGGGCCGTCCCCGGTCGAAGCGCAGAAGCAGGTATCGGCCGGGTGGCTGCAGTGCACGGCCACCAGGAACAGACTGGATCGCCTCGCGGCATAGTGGGGATCGGAATACGGTGCCTTCAGGAAATGCCGCTCGTGAATCTGCAGCGCGGCGAGATCGCAGGCTCGGACCCCGAACACCGCGGTTGGCTCGTGTTCCCGCGCGACATCGCGGAACCGCAGTTCACCCGACGCGTCGCGCTCACATCGCCAAAGCGTCTCGCGTGGCGCGAAGGTCAACGGTTTCAGGGCCTGCGGGCCGTTCGCCCAGGAGAACGTTCGAACGCCGTCGTTCTGCACCTCGAGCCGGTACGTTCCGGGCGCCTGCCGGTCGCGCAGCCCCGTCGGCAAATCCGCCGCCGACGCGATCTCCCGGTAGACAATCGCCCCGTCCGCGGCCACCGGCCCCAGAAGCTTGGAAAATCCCCGGTTTCGAATAGCCTCGAAAAGGGAGTCCACGGACTGCCTGGGCAGAAACAGGGCGGACGGGTCCATATGGGAGAATGTAGCCCATCGGAGTCCATTTGAAGATGATTCAGATCAGATTGGCGAACCATTCTGCCGCGCGTCGACCCACGGCGGTGGAACAACGACGGCCAGGGCCGCTGGTGGCCCCCCAAAACCCTCGGACTGTCTCCGGTAGACTTCCTTTCGCGGTCGCAATATGGCTACACTCGCCGCATGTCGATGCACGCTTCAGGTTCCTGTGATCAGTGCTCACTGAAGCTGCTGTGTCTCCCTGTCGGTCTTCCCGAAACCGAGCTCTGGCAGCTCGACGAGATCGTCCAGCGACGGCGTCCGATCCCGAAGGGTCAGGTGCTCTTCCGCATGGGCGCCCCATTCGGTTCCGTATTCGCGGTCCGCACGGGTTCGCTGAAGACCGTGCTGCTATCGGACGACGGCACCGAGCAGGTCACCGGCTTTGCACTGGCTGGCGAACTGCTGGGGCTCGACGCGATCAACCAGGGCGAGCACCCGGTGAGTGCCGTCGCGCTGGAATCGACCAGCGTCTGCGAAATCCCCTTTGAAAAGCTCGACGCACTCGCGGGCCAGTTGCCCAGCTTCCGCCAGCACTTCATGCGCACAATGAGCCGGGAGATCGCCTCCGACGAGTCGCTGCTCGCGCTCCTTGGGCAACGCAGCGCCGAGCAACGCCTGGCCGCGTTCCTGCTGAGCCTGTCGACCCGCTTCCGCGCCCGCGGGCTGGTCGCCGACCGGTTCTGCCTCAGCATGTCCCGCGCCGACATTGCCAACCACCTCGGCCTCACGCAGGAAACCATTAGCCGCCTGTTCACGCAATTCCGCAAGCAGGGACTGATCGAGATCCACACCCGCGATCTGCGCCTCATCGACATGGACAGCCTGCATCGCATCGCGGGCATCCGGTTTGAGCCCCTCTCCCAGATCGCCTGATCGCTCTGACAGAACCAACCCGCCGGATCCTGAAGGCTTCTGGCGTTTCGCCATCACCGCGTGGGAGCAGCCCGGCCTGCGCGAACTGCTGTTGCGCTGGCAGGAAAGCCACGGCGTTGATGTGATCTTCCTTCTGTTCGCCTGCTGGCTGCCGCACCCGCTCTCACCGCATCGCTGGGCACGGCTGCGCACGCGCTCGCACCACTGGCACATCACGGTCACCCGCCGCATCCGGACCCTGCGCCGCAGGATTCCGAAGACCGACTGGCCCCAGGGTTACAAGGGCACTCTGGCGCTGGAACTGGCCAGCGAACGGTTGGAGGCGGCGTGGCTGGCGCACGCCGCCGGCAAGCCTTGCGGACCGGTCCGACTTGCGAACCGGGAACTGCGCATGGCGCGGCTGTTCCCCGATCTTCCGCCAGCGGAGCGCCGCTCCTTCCTCGCCGCCATACGGCCCCTCCTCTGATCGGTCAGACCGCCGTAGCCAGGGCCTGGTCGAGATCCTCCAGAATGTCGTCGATGTGCTCGATGCCAACCGAGAGCCGCACCATGTCTACGCGGACCCCGGCGCGTTCGAGCTCCTCGGGCGACAGCTGGCGATGCGTGGTCGTGGCCGGGTGGCAGGCCAGGCTCTTCGCGTCCCCGATGTTCACCAGCCGGGTCACGAGCTGGAGGGCATCGATGAAACGTCCGCCCGCCTCGCGCCCGCCATTCGGACTGTTGATCCCGAAACTCAGAATGCCGGCCGCCCTGCCCCCCAGGTAGCGCTGTGTCAGGGCATGGTCGGGATGCGTGGGCAGGCCCGCGTAGGAGACCCACCCAACGTCCGGGTGCCCGTCCAGGAACTGCGCCACCGCGAGGGCGTTCTCGCAATGCCGGTCCATGCGCAGCGCGAGGGTCTCGATACCCTGCAGGATCTGGAAGCTGTTGAAGGGCGAGATGGCCGCACCCATGTTGCGCAGCGGCACCACCCGCGCGCGGCCGATGTAGGCGGCCGGGCCAAAGGCGTCGGTGTAGGTGACCCCGTGATAGGAACGGTCCGGCTGCGTGAGCCCGGTGAACCGGTCGGCGTGCTGGACCCAGGGAAAGTGCCCGGAATCGACCAGCACGCCGCCGATGGTCGTGCCGTGCCCGCCCATGTACTTGGTCAGGGAGTGCACCACGATGTCGGCACCGTGTTCGAAGGGACGGCAGAGATAGGGTGATGGAACCGTATTGTCCACCATCAGCGGAACACCGTGGCCGTGCGCGAGTTCCGCAAGCGGAGCCAGGTCGGCCACGTTGCCCGCCGGGTTGCCGACGGATTCGCAGAACACCGCGCGGGTGCCGGCATCCATCAGGGCGCGCATCGCGTCGATGTCCCCAGGCGGTGCAAAACGGACCTCGATGCCGTAGCGCGGCAGCGTGTGAGCGAAGAGGTTGTAGGTCCCGCCGTACAGCGTGCTGGTGGTCACGATGTTGTGGCCGGACTCGGCGAGCGTCATGATGCCGGCGGTGATGGCCGCCATGCCCGACGCGAAGGCAAGGGCGCCGACCCCGCCCTCGAGTGCGGCGACCCGCTGTTCCAGGACGTCGGTCGTCGGATTCATGATCCGCGTATAGATGTTGCCCGGCACCGCCAGGTTGAACAGGTCCGCGCCGTGCTGCGCGTTGTCGAACTCGTAGGCGACCGTCTGGTAGATCGGGACGGCCACGGCCTTGGTGGTCGGATCCGGCTCGTAGCCGTGGTGGATCGCGAGGGTCTCGTC
>SKQM01000009.1 GCA_007119005.1 Thioalkalivibrio sp. | reverse complement strand
TCAAACCAATTCAATCTCTTTCCGTGCCTGTCCGTGTTTTCCGTGGCTCAGCACCAATCCGATAGAGCTCAGCGCTCTCAGAGCTCGCCTTCGGCCGCCATGCGCATGTACTCCGCGTTGAAGCGGAAGCGCACGTTGTCGGCGCTGCCGAGGATGGAACCGTCGGTGAACTCGATGCCGACGAAGTCCGGGCTGGGCGCGCGCTCGCCGAGCAGGCCGTGCTCGAATGCGAACTGGCGGACCTTCTCCATCGTCTCTTTCGGCTCCGGTCCGGTGACGAAGGCCACCGCTTCCGCCGCATCGTAGAACATACGGGTTGAGGCGAGCTGCGCCTCGTAGCCGGCCAGGTCGGTGCCGCCGGCCTCGCCCATCGCGGCGCGCGCCGCGCGGCCGGCCTCGTCGTCGCCGCGCATCACGTCCATGATTTCGTACCAGGCGCCGACCAGCGCCTTCCCGAGCTTCGGATTGGCTTCCAATACCGCGGTGTTCACCACCAGCAGGTCCATGATCTCGCCGGGAATCTGACTGGAGTCGAAGACCACGTGCGCATCGTCGCGGGCACGGATCTCGCCCAGCTGCGGGTTCCAGGTGACGACTGCGTCGACGTCACGCGAAGCGAAGGCGGCCACGATGTCGGCGTCCGAGGTATTGACGACGCGAACGTCGCGCTCGGTCATGCCGGCCGACTCCAGTGCCCGGGCCAGCAGGTAGTGCGAGACCGACAGCTCGACAAGGTTCACGTTCCGGCCGCGCACGTCCTCGAGGCGGTCGGTGCCCTTCAGGATCAGACCGTCATTGCCGTCGGAGAAGTCGCCGACGATCAGCGCAGTGGTGTCGACGCCACCCGCGGCGGGGATGGTCAGGGCGTCCATGTTCGTCGCGGTCACGCCATCGAAAGCGCCCGCGGTGTACAGGTTGATCGATTCGATGTAGTCGTTGATCTGCACGACCTCAATATCGATGCCGTACTTGTCCGCCCACTTGGCGACGATGCCCGAGTCAGCGCCGAAGCCCCAGGGCATCCAACCCACGTAGATGCTCCAGGCGATGCGGAAACTGTCCTTCTGCTGCGCCTGTGCGGTGCCTGCAGCCGCGACAGCGACGAGGAGCACGGCAAGCAGCACCAGACGCAGAGGGAGGCGAAAGAAAACACGGTGGAACGGGTTCATGGGAAATCCCCTTGTGGTTACCGGTGTCAGAACAGGGCACGGGAGAGCGTCTGCGAACGCATGTCTCCCGGGCTTTTGTCCCGCCGTGTAACCCCAGCCACTGAACCCGCGGAGGTCGGCAACTCTCGGACCAGACATCCGCAAACGCGGACCGGAACCCTAGTCGCCCATTGGTGCTGCCTTGTCGGATCCGGAGATGCGCGCCCAGATGGATCGCGGACCTCCCATGCCTGACAAGGCTGAAGCAAATGCCTTGCCAAAGCACCCTTGGGCTTGAATTCAGCGACTTGAGAAGCGTCCTGCACGCACATTGACCGGGATGGGGGGCGGTTTGCACCATCTGGGTGCGTGGACGCGAACCGAATCGGTGCAACGGCTGCCCGGCCACTTACGTCAGGGGTGCAGGGGGGCGTCGACGCGCCTGCACTGGCATTCCCCGGCAAGCCCCTGCGGCTGAACGATCCGGAGCCGCGGCGGTCCGTACCGGGGAGCAGAGCGGCGACGGCGGAGGGATCCGTGCGGGACAGGACAGCGGGACCGGACAGCTGTAAGGGGCCAATGCGCTGCCATGATTCAGGAGGAACACCAGAGATGAGCAACGTGATTCCGATCCCTCGCCTCGTCGTCCGCGAGGGAGTTTCCGGTGACCGCGAATCGGTCGCGGCAATCGTCGAAGCGGTTTGGCAAGAGACGTACACCGCCCACCTGCCGCCGGAATGGTTGCAGCAGAGGGGCCGCGAGTTCTTCTCCGAGCTGGCCGGTGACCCGGGCCAACAGGGCTGGGTCGCAGAGATCGGGAGTCGCGTGGTGGGTTATGGCCGCGTGGCCGCCAACTGCATCGACCAGGTCTGGGTGTCCGCCCGGATGCGCCGCAGGGGCGTTGGCTCAGCGCTTCTCGACCCGATGCTCAAGTCGATTCGGGACAAAGGCTTCGGCTTTGCGCAGGCAGGCTGCGAAGACTTCAATCTGCCCGCCAGAGGCTTCCTGGAGGCCACGGGCTGGAAACTGATTCACAGCGAGCCACAACAGCTTTGCCCAGGACACGGCTGCAACGCGCTGGTGCATTCCATCGCCCTGCGCTGAAGCCCGCTTGCCGGGCAACAGGGACGCGGCAACGTTCGCGCGGCGTTTTACGCAGACCCGGAGATCATCCAGTCTTTCAGAGCCGGGATGCTGCCCTGACGGATCTCACGGCGCAGTTGCGCAGGATCCGGAACATGCGCCTCGAGAAAACTTTCCAAAGCCTCGAAGTCCTTTCTGT
Organism: Thioalkalivibrio sp.; assembly: GCA_007119005.1. Lineage (GTDB taxonomy): Bacteria > Pseudomonadota > Gammaproteobacteria > Ectothiorhodospirales > Ectothiorhodospiraceae > Thioalkalivibrio. Next base: position 2,885 of record SKQM01000009.1, on the reverse strand, counting down.
CCATCGACTGGAATTCGATACCACACCCACGCTCGTCCTCGTAGATGACCCGACCATCGACGGTTACGGCAAAGACGTCCTCATCACCGGCGAACAGGGTGAGCACACAGTTGCGCTCGTCTTCCCCGCTGTAGACGTGTTCCAGGAAGACTCCCCGCAGGCTGATGTCCTGCGTCTCGGCATCGCGCGCCTCGCCGTCATTGAGGACGAGTTGCCCCGACAACCTGAGCGGTAGGCGTACGTTTTTTCGTTGTTCCATGGTTGAACCCGCCACCCAAGCCTAGGACCCGTCCAGGGGAAGAGATTCATCCATGACAGGTCTGCCGAATGAACAGCAACCCTAAGCTAAAGGATAGCCCCAAGCTACTGAACTTGCCACACAAACCTGCGTACCCGCCGCAGCATTCTGGCGCGAACAGCTCCCGCGCACCTCGTGCCCCCGCCCCGTGGGAGGCGAACCCAACTTGTGGGAGACCACCCCAACTTGTGGGAGGCCACCCCAACTTGTGGGAGGCCACCCCAACTTGTGGGAGGCCACCCCAACTTGTGGGAGGCCACCCCAACTTGTGGGAGGCGAGCCCCCTCGGCGACCAGACGCTGGGCAAGGCACCCGCAGCAGGGGGCCCAGTCGGCGCCTGATCGGCCAGAGCGCTGGCCTTACATGGCTCAGAGCCTCACGAGAAATCCAGCCTCCCCTGCGGCGTCCCGAGCCTCCGCTTCAGCCGATCGCGGCGATGGCGCACTTCGGGACCGTCTTCCAGCCGCGCGGCGTACTCCAAAGCACGGGACCAGTCGCGGCAGACATGCTCGTGGTACTTCGCGAGGCGCTCGACGGCCTCCGGGCAGCCGTCGCGGGCAAGCCGCTCCCAGATCTTCTTCGCCTCCGACCAGCGACCGACACGGCGCAGAGCCCAGGCGAGTTCAAGTTCGCCCCGGGTGTCCAGCTGCGCACGGGAATCCTCGAGCACCGCCAGCGCACGCCCGCGATCCCCATTGCGCTCCCATATGTCCGCAGCTGCGAGCGGGTCCGCACGGAAGGCCGCGGGCGCCTGCAGCGCGCGGGTCAGCGCAGGACCCAGCAGCAACAGACTCAGAACGTCCAGCGCGTTGTGACGAAGCACGCGCCCGAGATCGTCGGGCGGGCCGCCAGCCAGGTAGTCGCGCCAGGCGCGTGGCGCCTCCGAGCCAGGCAGGTCGTCCTCGCGGGACAGCCCCAGCAGGCGTTGCTCGGCGGTGGCCAGCCGGCAGTCGGGCCAGACCGCGCGGAACAGCCGCCGGGTCGGGTGCAGCAGGTCGAGGTGCGGGAGTTCCGGCAGCGCGGGGGCGCGCTGCAGGCGACGACGGTCACGCAGCAGCGGGAGGTCAAAGGTCTTGCCGTTGTAGCTCACCAGCAGATCGGCACTCGACAGGCTTCGTTCCACTTCGGCGAGCATCGCGGCCTCGCCACTGAAGGCCGTCAGCAGCCACTGACGCAGCCGCACGCCATCCGGCCCGGCCTCGGCGACCCCGACCATGAACGCCGCGGTACCGGTGCCCCCGGCGAGGCCGGTGGTCTCCGTGTCGATGCCGAGGACTTTGACCTCCGAGGGCTCTGTGCTCGATGCCGGCTCCCCGCCGAAACCCTCCGCCCTCACCCCCGGCAAAGGCACCAACGGCCACAACGGCTGCAGCGCCTCGGCCAGAACCCGGCGCCCGTGCCGCTCATGCAGTGGCAGCACGGTCTCGACCAGGACCAGATGCTCGGCGACCACCTGTCCGCCCAACCATTCAGCGAGCCCTGCCGCCGATGGGGCGGTGCCACGGGCGCCCTGACGCCCGACCGTAGCCCCGAATCGCGTTGCGGCACGCCCGATTGCCCCATGCCCTCGCCAGTCTGCTTCGGGGGCCGGCGTCGTCCCGTCCCGCCGTTGCTCCCGCGTGCCGGGTGCTTCACTCGGCAACGAAGGCGAGCGACCCGCCAGGCGTTCGAGCCTGGCGCGTATCGCCGTGTTTGGTGGTGCGGACCCCGTGCCCGCGTCAACTGCCTGCGCAACGCGCCCAGCGGCCGGATGACCGCGCGCAGGCACCTGCGTGTCATCGGAGCGGCCCAGCCCCGCTTCGCGCCTCAGCGCATCAAGCCGCCGCTTCAGGTCCATCGCTCTGGAACTGCGCAAGCACGGCCAGTGCCGCCACCTTCGGGGAAAAGCCCCGCTCCTCGTCGGAGGCGAGGATCGGGCCGATGCACGCGGGGCAGCCGTGGCGGCAGTCGCAGTCGCGGATCAGCTGCACGGCTCCAGCGATCACCCGTTCGCGCTGGTCATACAGCGGCGCGGCGAGACCGACTCCACCGGGGTAATTGTCGTAGAGGAACACCGCCGGGCGGAAGCGGGTCTCGCGCTCGGGATCCTGCTCGCCGCCGTCGAGACTGCGCATCTGGCCGCGCCCGTCCGCACCGACGGTCGCGAACCAGCGGGCGTCGCCGTCGCCCACGGCGCGGCCGATGTCCTGCGGCTCGGACATCGCGATCAGCGCCGCCACGTGATGCATCGCGTACGCCGCGCCGAGGAAGCCGTCCAATGCCTGCTGGCGGTTCGGGAAGCACTGCGCCAGCACCTCCGGTGCGACCTCCCACCAGGCGGCAGTGGTGTGCATCTCCTGATCCGGCAGGTCGATGTTGCCGTAGCCGATGTTCTCGTGACTGTAGTAACGGATCTTCTTATAGCCGGGGATGCGCCGGACCAAATGCACCTCGCCGTGCGCGGTCTCGGTATGCCCGTCCTGACGGTGCTCGAAGCGGTCGAGGATCTTCAGGCGCGTGTAGTCGATCGCGTCGGTGTAGTAGTCGACCTCGGTCTTGGTCACGAAGGCCTTGCGCCCGGTCCAGTCCAGCCGCTCGACCTGCCAGG
>SKQM01000200.1 GCA_007119005.1 Thioalkalivibrio sp. | reverse complement strand
CGGCAGCAGCACCGGCCACAGCCAGCCGAGCCAGGAACCGCGAAAGCGCGAGCGCAGGCCATGGCTGGTCAAGGAGCCGATCAGGCGGCGTTCCCGCCAGATCAGGCGCACGGGCGCGAGCGCCGCCTGCCCGATCATGGCCAACGTCGCGCGCGCGCGCAGATCATGCCGCCCGCCGCATCATCCAGATGCCGGCGCGGCATGTTCACGAATCCGGCGCCAAGCGGCCGCATCAGCGCGTGCCGGCCGGGTACCGGTCCTGTTCACGGTCTGTCCCGGCTCCGGTCAGGGCCTTGCGGCCGGCGTACCGTCCACGGCCTCGGGCAGCGCCTCAGTCTCCACCGCGGCGTCCTCCAGGAGGTCGCCGGAGCCGGACCCCTGGGCGCCCGAATCGAGCGTGGTATCGGGAAGCCCCTGATCGCGCATTTCGGCGAACAACGTGATGACAGCCTGTTCATCCACTGTAGCCTGATCCGGCGAGGCCACGGACCGCAACCACTCCACGGTCGCCTGTTGCTGGTATTCGCGCAGCAGTTTGTCCTTTATCCACGACTCGACCTCGGCGAAGGGCGTCGGCTCACCGCCTTCCCGGTCCAGCAGCCGTATCAAATGGAGGCCATGCCGAGTCTCGACCAGATCCAGATCACCGATGTGCTCCAGCGCGAAGGCCGCCTCCTCGAACTCGGGAACCATGCGACCGGCCCCGAAAAAACCCAGGTCGCCACCGAATTCGCGGGTCCCGTCCTCTCCATATTTGCGCGCGAGTTCCGCGAAGGACTCGCCTCCGCGCAGCCGGGCCAGCAGTTCCTCAGCCTCAGGCCGGCGCTCCTTGCGTGCCTCTTCGCTTGGGGCGCGCAGCAGGATATGAGCAACTCGGAGTTCCGGCTCCGGGGTATAGTTTTCCAGGTTGGACTCGTACTCCTCCCGCACCTTGTCGGACAGGTCGGGTATGTCGAGGTCGGACATGTAGCGCCGCGGCACCAGGTCCATGAACAGCCGTTCCTCGGCACGGCGCAGCTGCGCCTGAACCAGCTCGTCGTCAGCGTAGCCCAGTTCCTCGGCCACCAGCGTCATCCGCCGCCGGAAATAGATCTCGCTCACCAGATTGCGGAAGGCCGCCTCGTCGCCGGCCACCGCGCGCCGCTGCTGGGCCGGAAGGATTTCGAGTTCGTTGCGGATGTCCCGTCCCGTTACCGTGACGCCCTGGCCGCTCGCCAGCACTTCGCCAAACTCGGTGGCGCGCAGCTCGGACCCTTGAAAGTCGATACCGTTGCCGGGATCGTCCTGGCCACCGCAGGCGACGAGGCTGATGGCTACGGCGAGTATGGGGAGGAATCTCAATCTCATGCTTCACCCTGGGCTGAAAAAGCCGGAATTATACGCGATCGCCGCGACGGTAGGGAGTTTCGGCGTCGGATTCCCGCCACAACGGGCCGCAGAAAACCAACCACGACCACCTGCCGCAGGCCGATCACACGGTCGGCCCGGCAGTGGAGGCGCTGGCATCCCTGCGCTTACCCCCGGAACGTGATGAGCCTCCCGTAGACGGCTCGCCCTCTGGTAGGTCAGGCACTGGGCTGGCACCATCGGCATGAGGATTCGGCCGGCCCTGGATCGTGCAGAGGATTGGCCCCTTACGGGGCATGCCGGGGGATGGCCGGGGATTCCCGGACCCAGGCCCGGAGCTGCGGCCACAGCAGCAAGGCATCGGCATAGACCTCGCAGGAGGCCCGGAAGTACTTCAGCCAGTCGACACCCGGCACGAAGGGCTGCGCGATCCTGAGCTCCGCCGCCTGGATCAGGAGCGCCAGGTCGTCGCGCATGGGGCCGCGCATCGCCGGATCGCGGAAGTTGCTCCGCAGCCCGCGCAGGCGCGCAGCCGCATCCTCTACAATCCGCTCGTCGACATAGGCCCGAAGCAACGCGTCCGGACTCTGGGCAAGGAACCGGAAGTGATCGGCCATCTCCGACAGGCGCTGTTCCTGGCCATGGCCCCGCAGCCCGGAAGCGCCATGCGCGGCGGCATCGATCAGCAGCCCGGCCGGGCTCGGGGTGCCCGGCTGCATGGCCGGTTCGGGACGCTGCCACGGCCGGGGCTGCTCCGGCAGATGCGGGAGCGCCCATTCGAACTCCAGTTGCCCGACCTGCGGATACAGCCCGCGGAACACCGCGCCCAGCATGCGATCATCGCTGCCGCGTCCCACCGGTCCGCCGCAGGGCACCAACTGGCGGTTGTCGATGCCGGTCAGGGTGCTGGTCAGCAGCGACGCATCGAAACTCATCCAGGAATGGACGCCGCCGCGCCAGATGTGCCGGTGCAGCGGCTGCTCCGGCGGCCACTGCTCCAAGAACGCCACGCGCGCCTCGAGGTTCCCGGACGGCTTGGCGTAGAAGGCGGTCATGTCGCCAACCCCGGGATCGCCGAGCACCGCGTTCGAGGTCATTCCGACCATCGTATCGGGCCTGAGGCGCCGATGCGTCGCGGCGTCGACCGCACCCACCCAATCGGGCGAGACCCACGCCTGACCCAGCACCTCGAAGGCGCCGCGCAGCCCGCGGCCCAGTGCATCCAGGTGGGCTCGCAGCGGGTTCAGCTCCAGCGGCTCGCACTGCCGCCACAGCCCATCCGCGTCCGGATACGGGCGCAGATCGCCGGCGTGGGCACGCAGCCGCAGGCCAGGTGCATTGGCGGGATGCCGGAAGGGTCGGACCACGCTGTCGTCGTCGAGCGTCAGCAACAGCTCGCCGGCGGTCAGCAGGGTCGCAAGGTTCCGGACCTGCCCCACCGACATCACGTCGTCGGGGAACGCCGCTGGATCGAACAGCCAGCGCACGGTGCGCCGGTGCGCGGGAAAGGCGTCCGCCAGCAGCGCCGCAAAATGTCCGCGTCGCGCGCGATCCCACACCTCGCCCTGGAGCGCCGCGGCCTGTCGCCACTGCGCGAACACCTCACCGTTGCGCTCGATCAGTTCCGGCGTGCGCGAATCGTCGATCAGCAGAACCTGCCGGGGCGCATCGAGGTCCGCCAGATAGGGGACCAGGGTCCCGAGCAGACGCTCGAGCAGCGCCGGCCGGTCGCAGGTGGCGATCGCCAGGCTCCATCCCGAATGTTGCCGCGGCGCCGTCGCGATTTCCGGAAAGCGATCCAGCCAGACATCGGCCGAGACCATCAGGCCTGCGGCGTGGAGGTCCTGCAGCAGCGGGGCTACCGGCCCCGGGTCCGCACCGCGCCCGGCGAAGGCCTGTTGGGCGTGCTCGCGATGCCCGTCCCACGACCGGAACTCCTGAAAGAGCTCGAGCAGGCCCTGCATGTGCGCGCCCAGCGCGGCGCGGCGCCGGGAGTGGCGGTTGATCGCCAGCACCTCTTCCGCGTCCACCCGGTGCAGATCCAGCGTGTCCAGCCGCCAGAGCGCGCCCAGTGCTGAACCCGGCGCCTTCGCGCTCCAGTCTCCCGCGCCCGGGGCCGGTTGCACCTGAAAGGAATAAGAGATCGTCACAGCGCCATCACCTCCTGCCTGTTGGCCCCAGGCCGGCAACCGCGCGGAATGGGGTCGGCCGCCAGGGCGGTATGTCAAGGGGCCGTCAAAAAAAAACCCAGGTACAAATTGCATGTACCTGGGTCATGGCCGAGTCGCGACTGCTCTCAGCCGGTGCTGGAACGCCTCACCTCAGTGGTGCGTCTCACTTCAACCCTCTTAGTCGGACCGGGTGTAGCCGTGCTCGGTCGACTGCGCAAAGTTCAGGCTCGCATCGCCGAAATCGCGCAGCTTGAACACGAAGCCGGTGACCGGGATCTCTTTAGCAGCATCGCCGGTACCGAAGCTCATTTCCATCCAGCCGACGTTGGAGTTGGAGACCAACTGTGTGGTGTCGATCGCCAGCGCGGTCGGAGAGTTCAGGCCGCTCGGGGCATTCGCGGCATCGCGACCCACCTTCAGCACGTTCACTTCGTAGGGGAGGGTATCGATCGTGACCTCCGGGGGCGGGGCCGGCGAGATCACCACGCCGTCGGTCTCGATCCGGACGGTTCCTTCCTCGCGGTCAAAGATGTCGTAGGTGACCGTGATGTTGGACCGGCCGTCGTCACCCGCCTGGAAGCGGTTTTCGAAGGGTGCCAGCGGACACTCGTTGATGAACGCAGCGCCCCCGAGAACTACAGGAGAATACGCGGTTGTTGTCCCGCCAATAGTACCGCCACCCGCGGCAAGGTTACGCCACTGACTACAGGCTGCCTGCATGTTGGTGGCATGATTGTCCGCATGGAAGCGCTTGGTCGGGAAGGTGACCACCCAGTCGGAGTTGGCGCCGGTGTTGGGGTTGCTGGCCCACTCGTTGATCACGCTGAGGGCGGCGATGCCGTCGCTGATGGCGTCCAGACCCGTGATGGTCCAGAGACCGTCGCTGGAGGCGAGGGTCGGCTCGAGGAACCACGGGAACTGCTGGGCGGTGACGAGGTTCTGACCTACAGAACCGTTTTCGCCTTCACTGAAGCCGAACCCGGAGACGTGCAGCGACTCGACGCCGGCCGCCATGCCGCGATCGATGTTGATCAGACTCGCGTTGACCTTCAGCGGAGCTGGGGTGTCGATCGGACCATAGCCGTAAGCGCCACCACGGGCGATCGGGTCGCCGGAGCCATCAGCGCCCGTCACAGGGCCACCGGTCCAGGCGGGAATGGTACTGCCGCGGCGGAAGTCGTTCTCGACGATATCGCAGTTGCGCGGCACGCCGTTCACGTGCTTCGCATACCAGGCGGTATCACCGGTCCGATTGGCGACGGTGTCAGTAACCGAGCCACCAAGGCCCTCGCCAACGGTCTCGCCCATCACCAGGATCTCGACGTAGCCCTCGCTCATGCGGGAGATGTCGTTGTCGGTGCCGGTGTGATCGCGGAAATCGGCGAAGCCGGGAGCCCGCGAGTAGGCCAGTTCGCTGGCGGAGGCACCGCTGTCGCGCACGCTGATCGGAATCGTGCAGGAGGTGTCGTTGGTGCGCAGGAACGGACGGCCGTCGGGGCCGCGCTCGATAACGGCGGTCCAGACGTCGTAGGGGCTCAGGGCCAGATTGAAGTCGAGCACGTCGCGCGAGTTGCGGCCCTCGTGCAGACGCACCTTCACGGCCAGCGAGTTGCCGGAAGTGTTGGTGACGTTCAGCAGCGTGAACCAGCCTTCGTTGATGGTGTAGTACGGCACGACGACCGCGCTGCCGGTACCGGTGTTGGATACGGCCGGGGCCACTTGGGCATGGACCTGACCTACCAGCATCGAAGCGGACAGGACCCCTGCCGCGACCATGGCTGCAGTAAGCTTACGATTTTTAGCGATCATTTATGATTTCCCTCTTCTGAACTGT
>SKQM01000127.1 GCA_007119005.1 Thioalkalivibrio sp. | reverse complement strand
TCGAGGGTGACCGTATGCTTACCGTATTGGAACGTCTTCTTGTGTGACACGCTTACCTTCCCGTTTCTGGATAAACTTACCGACGCAGACCGAGGCTTTGCACGAGCGCCTGATAGCGCCCCTGGTCACGACCCTTCAGATAACTCAGCAGCTTGCGGCGCTGATTGACCATCTTCAGCAGCCCGCGGCGCGAATGATGATCCTTCTTGTGATTCTCGAAGTGCCCCATCAGGTGCTGGATGCGCGCGGTCAGCAGCGCGACCTGCACCTCGGGCGAACCGGTGTCCTTCGGATCCCGGCGGTATTCCTCGACGATGGCCGTCTTGGCTTCGGTATTGAATGACATGTCTTGCTCGACTCCTGAGAACGAAAAACCTGTTGTTTGGCCCCTGGCGCGACCCCTCGCGCCACTTCCGAATCACCCGCCACCGCAGCGCCGCCCTGACCGGTTCAACCCGGCAACGGGCGGGAACGGGCGTTTCCGATGCGCACACAGCCGCCTTCACGGAACGGGTCCGGTGAAGGCGCGGAATAGTAGCACGCCAATGCCATGAATTAACAGGAATCCGGTGAAACGAACAGGCGGCGCGGCGCGACCCGGCCGTCGTCCTGCAGCACACCGATCCCGATGAACCTGCCCTGGGGATCATACAGGCGCAGTGGGCCGGCGTCCCGAACACCCGGCACGAACACCGGCTGACCCTGGCGCAGGAACCGGCTGCTCGCCGCATCCAGCCGGACCTCCGGCCGGTCCGCAAGCGCCCGATCGGCTGGCAAAAGCCAGCGTTCCAGACCCTGTGGCCCCGCCTCGGCAGCCGCGTTCTCCAGGGTTTCCAGCGTCACCATATCGGCCGCGTCGAAGGCCCCGTGCCCGGTACGTCGCAGTTCGGCCACAGTCGCACCGCAGCCGAGCGCCTGCCCCAGGTCTTCGACCAGCGTACGGACGTAGGTGCCCTTGCTGCACCAGACCTGCAGGCGCAGGCGGTCGGGTGCGATCATCGCAGCGGTCAGTGCGTGCACGGTCACCGTACGGGCCGGGCGCTCCACCTCGACGCCCCTGCGCGCGAGCTCATAGAGCCGACGCCCCTGGTGTTTCAGCGCCGAGTACATCGGCGGGATCTGACGGATCTCGCCACGCAGCCCCGCGCAGGCCTGCTCGATCTCCGCGGCGGAAAGGGCCGGCACCGGGCTCTCGCGAAGGATCTCGCCCTCGAGGTCGCCAGTGCTGGTCACCACGCCCAGCCGGGCCACGGCCTCGTAGCGTTTGTCGGCGTCGAGCAGCCAGCCGGAAACCTTGGTCGCCTGCCCGAAACAGAGGGGCAGCAGGCCCGTTGCCAGGGGGTCGAGGCTGCCGGTGTGACCCGCCTTGCGCGCGGCCAGCAGGTACTTGACCCGCCCCAGCGCCTGGTTCGAACTCCAGCCGCGGGGCTTGTCCAGCAGGATGATGCCATCGATGTCGCGACGCTGGATCGGCATGCCGGAAACGGGGCCGGAAGCCGCCCCTGGCGGGCGATCGCGCCCGGACCTCAGCGCTCGCCCCGGTCGTCGGAATCTTCCCGCGCCGCATCGCCGGAATGATGGGCCGCATCCTCCGCGATCGCCGAATCGATCAGGGCCGAGATGCGCGCCCCGCGCTCTGGGGTATCGTCGTAGATGAAGCGCAGCTGAGGCACGCTGCGCAGACGCATGCGCGTGCCCAGCGCATGCCGCAGGTAGCCCGCGGCATGGTTCAGCCCCTGCTCCGCCTCCCGTCCTTTCTCCTCGCCACCCAGCTGGGTGAAATACACCTTTGCGTGCGCGAGGTCGCGGGTGACCTCGACACCGGAGAGCGTCACCATCCCGACACGGGGGTCCTTGACCTCGAGCCGGATCAGATCCGCGAGTTCGCGCTGCATCTGGTCACCAACCCGATCGCTGCGTTGGTAGTCCCGACGGGTCGTCATCAGAGCGTCCGCGCCACTTCCACCCGCTGGTAGACCTCGATCTGGTCCCCCGGCCGGACATCGTTGTAGTTCTTCACCGCGATCCCGCACTCGGTTCCGGTGCGGACCTCGCTGACGTCGTCCTTGAACCTCCGGAGGCTCTCCAGTTCACCCTCGTAGATCACCACGTTGTCACGCAGCACGCGGATCGGGTTGCCGCGCTTGACGGTGCCCTCGACCACCAGGCAGCCGGCGACCGCGCCGAAGCCGGAGGCCTTGAAGACATCGCGCACCTCGGCCAGCCCGACGATCTCCTCCCGCATCTCGGGTGAGAGCAGTCCGGAAAGCGCCTGCTTCACGTCGTCGATCGCCTCGTAGATCACCGAGTAGTAGCGGATGTCGATCTCGTTGTCGGCCGCGAGCCTGCGCGCACCCGCATCGGCACGGACGTTGAAAGCGATGATGATCGCCTGGCTCGCCATCGCGAGGTTGATGTCGGACTCGGAGATCCCGCCAACCCCGGCGGAAACCACCTTCACGCGCACCTCGTCGGTGGACAGCTTGATCAGCGAATCCCGCAGCGCCTCTGCCGAACCCTGGACATCCGTCTTCAGCAGGATGTTCACGGTCGCGACCTGGCCATCCTTCATCTGGTTGAAGATGTTCTCCAGCTTCGAGGCCTGCTGCGCGGCAAGCTTGTGCTCGCGCTGCCTGGCTTCGCGGTGCGCCGCCACATCGCGCGCGGTCTTCTCGTCGGCAACCACCAGCACCTCGTCACCCGCGTTCGGCACTCCGGACAGGCCGAGAATCTCGACCGGCATCGACGGGCCGACTTTCTTCACCGAAGCACCGGTGTCATCGAACATCGCCCGAACGCGGCCATATTCCTGGCCACTGAGCAGGATGTCGCCGTGCTTCAGGCAACCCGACTGCACCAGGACCGTCGCCACGGGACCGCGCCCCTTGTCCAAACGCGATTCGATCACCACGCCGCGGGCAGGTCCCTCGTCAGGCGACTTGAGCTCCATCACCTCGGCCTGCAGGCCGATCGCCTCCAGCAGTTCGTCGATGCCCTTGCCGGTCAGCGCGGACACCTGCACGAACTGGGTGTCACCGCCCCAGGCCTCGGGGATCACGCCACGCTGGGACAGTTCGTTCATCACCCGCTCGGGATCGGCGTCCGGCTTGTCGACCTTGTTCACGGCGACCACCAGCGGCACGCCACCCGCCTTCGCGTGTTCGATCGCCTCGATGGTCTGCGGCATCACACCGTCGTCCGCGGCGACCACCAGGATCACGATATCCGTGGCCTTCGCGCCACGGGCGCGCATCGCGGTGAATGCCGCGTGCCCCGGGGTATCGAGGAAGGTGATGCCGTCCTTGGTGTTGGGCACGTGGTAGGCCCCGATGTGCTGGGTGATGCCACCCGCTTCGCCCGATGCGACCTTGGCCTTGCGGATGTAGTCCAGCAGCGAGGTCTTGCCGTGGTCGACATGACCCATAACGGTGACCACCGGTGGGCGCGGCTTCATGTCGAGACTCTGCTCGATGTCCAGGCTGATCTCGTCCTCGATGCTCCGGGCCTGGGCCGGGACCGCCTTGTGCCCCATCTCCTCGACCACCAGCACCGCGGTGTCCTGATCGATGCTCTGGTTGATGGTGGCCATCACGCCCATGCCCATCAGCGCCTTGATCAGCTGCGGCGCCTTGATCGCCATCGCCTGGGCCAACTCACCCACGGTGATGGTCTCCGGAATCGCGATCTCGCGCACCACCGGCGCGGTCGGCCGCTCGAAGCCGTGCTTGCTGGCCACAGCAGCAGCCGCCGCAGTCTGCGCGACACGACTCTTGCCCTTCTCCCGACGCCCCCGGCGATCGCCGGTCACGTGCAGCTCCCGGCGCCCGCCTTCCTCTTCGCGGCCGCCACGACGGCCCTTCTTGCGCGCCGGCTCGGCCTTCGCAGCCACTTCCTGCCGGGCTTTCACCTCCTTGTCCGCGAGTTCCCTGAGCACCTCTTCCTTGCGCTCCAGACGTGCCTTTTCCTCGGCCTTCGCCCGGGCCGCGGCTTCCTCCTCGCGCTGCTTCTGTTCCTGGCGCTGCTTGCGCTCCTCCTGCTCCTGCTGGCGCTGTTCCACCGCGCGCCGCATCGCGTCGCGCTCGCCCTCGACCTGACGGGCCAGCTGCTCGGTACGGCTCAGCGGCCGCGCCTTCGCCTTGCTCTCCTTGGGTGGCGGCGCCTGCGGCTCGGGAATCTCGGCGGCCACCGGAGCCTGTGGCTCGACGGCCTCCTCCTCGATCCGCGGGGCCTCGGGCTCGGGAGCCGGCGGTGCTTCCGCGGTGGTCACCTCGGGTGCGGGCACGGGTGCCTCGGGCACAGGCGCCTCCGGCAACGGGGCCGCGACGACCGGCTCCGCGGCTGGTGGCTCGACGGGCGCAGGCGCCTCGGGCTGCTTGCGGACGATCTGGCGCCGCTTGCGCACCTCGACGTTGACGGTCTTCGTCCGGCCCTGCCCCGCGTTGACCTTCAGGGTCTGGGTGGTCGCGCGGCGCTTCAGCGTGACCCGGGCCGCTTCTTGCTGCGCGGCAGCACCGTGGGTCTCACGGAGATACGCCAGCAGGCGCAGCTTCTCCGCATCGGTCACGCTGGCGGCCGGGCCGTCCACCTCGACACCCGCCTCTTTCAGCTGGCCGATGAGGCGCTCGACCGGCGTGCCCACCGATTCCGCGAGTTGCTGTACCGTCATCTGCGACATTGCGCCTACCTCCTGTCCAATTCTATTCGCTCGAACCACGCACCGATTCCACGGATCGCGCAGCCTCAGGCGTCGGCCGCGAACCAGGGGGCCCGCGCCGTCATGATCAGCTCGGCCGCCTCCTCGGGGTCGATCCCGGCGACTTCCACCACGTCATCGACCGCCTGCTCGGCCAGATCTTCCATGCTGCAGATGCCGTGGGCCGCGAGCTTGTTCGCCAGCGCCGGGGTCATCCCCTCCATGTTCACCAGGTCGGCCGCGGGCTGCGCACCCTCGAGCTGCTCCTCGGCGGCAATGGCCTTGGTCAGCAGCGCGTCACTCGCGCGCGACCGCAATTCCGCGACGATGTCAGCATCGAACTCCTCGATCGCGAGGAGTTCCTGCTCATCGACATAGGCCACTTCCTCGAGAGTCGTGAATCCCTCCTGCACCAGGATCGCCGCGACCTCCTCATCCACGTCCAGGGAGTCCATGAACTGCTGCTGGACCATCTGTGCTTCGGCGTCGCTCTTCTCCGCCGCCTGCGCCTCGGTCATCACGTTCAGTTCCCAGCCCGTGAGCTGCGAGGCCAGGCGTATGTTCTGCCCGCCGCGACCAATCGCGAGGGAGAGCTTGTCCTCCGCCACCGCGATATCCATGCTCTGCTTCTCCTCGTCGACCACGATCGACAGGACCTCGGCCGGCGACATCGCGTTGATCACGAACTG
>SKQM01000012.1 GCA_007119005.1 Thioalkalivibrio sp. | reverse complement strand
TTGCGCCGGAGCTGTCCTCTTCCATGCTTCGAGGGTCGGAGACGGTGAGTATGGCGATGTTCAGGGATACGGCCTTGCCGGTCATGGCGGGTTCCTTTTTCGTGTATCGTCGGCAGCCATCATAGTCAGCCCAGGTGAGCCTTCAATATGGCGGAGCGTCTGCAGAAATTTCTCGCAGCCAGGGGTCTGGGCTCCCGGCGGGAGATCGAAGGCTGGATCGAGCGCGGCGAGGTGCGTGTGAACGGTCGCGTCGCCCAGCTGGGCGAGCAGGTCGGTCCGGATGACACCATACACGTCCGGGGACGCCCGGTCCGGGCCGCGGCCCCTGCCCATCGCTGGCTGGCCTATCACAAACCCGAGGGTGAAATCTGCACCCGATCCGACCCGGAGGGCCGCAGCAGCGTGTTCGCGGCGCTGCCGAGGCTGCGCGGGCAGCGCTGGGTCTCCGTGGGCCGTCTGGACCTGAACACCTCGGGACTGCTGCTGTTCACCACCGACGGCGGCCTTGCTCATGCTTTGATGCACCCCTCGCGCGGCCTGGTGCGCGAATACGCGGTGCGGGTGTTGGGCGAGGTGCCCGAGTCGGTGCAGCAGTCGCTGCTGCAGGGGCTGGAGCTCGAAGATGGACCGGCGCGCTTCGACAGCCTCCAGGATGCGGGTGGCGAGGGCGCGAACCATTGGTTTCACGTGACAGTCACCGAGGGGCGTAATCGGCTGGTGCGCCGGCTCTGGGACGCGGCTGGTGTGACCGTGAGCCGTCTGATCCGCATTCGCTACGGGCCGGTGGAGCTCGGTCGCGGTCTGAAAACGGGACGCTTCCGGGACCTGGAGACCGCCGAGGTGCGGGCGTTGTACGCTGCGGCCGATCTGTCTCCGCCGCGCCCTGAGCGCAAGCAAGGTGGCGCGCGCAGGCCGGGACGGTCGACTTCTGCCGGGGCGCGCAAGAAGCATGGCAGGCACTGATCGCTTCCGGACCCGACCGGCGGGACGCGGTGGGTCGACGCGACGCTCGGCGATACACTAGCCTGCGGCCTCGTGCACGATGGAGTGCGGGAGCTTGCTCCTGCACTCCATGCGGCGCTTGTGTTTTTTTCCTTCAGGGTCGCGCGGATCGGTGTTGAAACGGGTTTTTCTCAAGTAGACGGGGAGGCTGCATGGATCTCGACAGAGTGAGCCGGCGGGCATTGCACGGCACCGAGGTTGCGGTGCTGTTCGTGATCGCGGTGGCGACGGTGATCGCGATTCTTCAGGAGATCGCGCTGATGGTGCGCAACCTGGAGGTCACGCTGGCAGACCTGCTGCTGCTGTTCATCTTTCTCGAGGTGCTGGCGATGGTCGGCATCTATTACAAGTCGGGACGTCTGCCAGTGCGACTGCCGCTGTATATCGCGATCGTGGCGCTGGCCCGGTACATCATCATCGACATGAAAGCCATGGAGTTCTGGGAGTTGATCGGCGTCTCCCTCGGGATCCTGCTCATCACCTTTGCGGTTCTCGTGCTCCGTTTCGGCCACATCCGGTTCCCGTACACGGATGAAGGTGGTGAACCGCCCGAGCCCGCACGGCGCGACTCGGCCGGAACGTGACAGGTCCGGTCGAGGTCCTGGTCCCCGGGCTCTGGCTCCGGCAGGGTGAGGAGCCGGATCCGGAGACGCCCCGGCTGCTGGCGAAGATGCTCGGACGCGGGGAAGTCACCCCGGGAGTCGGGGCGGGCTGGGAGAGCGAGGTCGCCGCGCGGCTCGGCTTCCACGCTGCAACGGCCGGAGGTCGGCGCTGGCTCGCTGTGCCGGTGTCGCTGACGGCGGGCATGACCGATGCGGTGGCGCAGGCCGTCGAGGATCTGGGTGCGGACGACGCGCAGGCGCTGTTGCGGTCGATTCATCCTGAACTGGAATCGGCATCGGCCGTGATGCGTGAGGCGGCCCCCGGGCTCTTCGAACTGGAACTGGAGGCGGAGGGCCACTGGGACATGCCGCCGCCATCGGCGGCGCTGGGGCGGCCGATACGCGTACCGCGGCTCGACAGCGCCGTCGCGCGGCGTCTGCAGGTGCTTGGCAACGCGGTGCAGATGGCCTGGTTTGGCCACCCGGTGAACGAGGAGCGGGTCCGCACCGGGCGTGCCCCGGTGCAGGGGTTGTGGTTCTGGTCGCCGGGGGTCCCGGCGCAGGCCCCCGCCGTTCGAAGCATTGCCGGCGGTGGGGCGGTCGCGGCGTGGCTCGCCGCGGCAGCCGGGGTGGCGTGGTCGGCCGACCCTTTGGAGCAGCACGCGGATCTCACGGTGGTGGACGCGCTGCTGCGCGCTGAACACGCAGGACGCCGCGGCGACCTGCTGGCGTCGTTGGCCGAGGATGTCCTGCAGCCGCGCCTCGCCCGTCTGCGCGAGGGCGCGATCAGCGAGATCCGCGTTCACGATCCGGGTGTCGCGCTGTTGCGGCTGCGGCGGAGCGACTGGCGCCGCTTCTGGCGCCGGCCGAAGACGATGGCACAATCGTGAAGCGCTGAATAAAGTCGATGCCGTTCATGGTTCGACAGACTCACCATGAACGGGATCATCCCCTTGCCGTTCGCCCCGAGCCTGTCGAAGGATATGGCTCAGCGCTTCCATGGGCTCCGCCCGACCTTGACGGCTTGCTATACTTCCCGGCTTTGCTGGCTGGAATCGTGACCCATGGAACTGAATCCGTACTACTCCAACATCGCTGACCTGCAAGGCCGTCTGGATGGCCTTAGGGGGTATCTTTGACTTCGCTGCCAGGGAAGAGCGGCTGGAGGAGATCCTGCGCGAACTGGAGTCACCGGACGTCTGGAACGATCCCGAACGGGCACAGGCGCTAGGCCGGGAGCGCGCGCAGCTGGAAGCGGTCGTCCTGAACATCCGGGAAATCGAGGGCCAGCTGGAAGACAGCAAGGGTCTGCTGGAACTCGCGGAGGCCGATGACGACGCGGAGACGGTGTCCGCGATCGAGTCGGATCTCGCGACGATCAACCGGCGCGTCGAGGACCTCGAGTTCCGGCGGATGTTCTCGGGCGAGATGGATCCCGCGAACGCCTATCTCGACGTGCAGGCCGGGTCCGGTGGCACCGAGGCGCAGGACTGGGCGAACATGCTGCTGCGCATGTACCTCCGCTGGGGCGAGCGCAGGGGCTTTCGAACCGAGATCATCGAACTCTCCGATGGGGAGGTCGCCGGCATCAAGAGCGCCACGGTGCGTTTCGAAGGCGAATACGCGTTCGGCTGGCTGCGGACCGAGACCGGCGTGCACCGCCTGGTGCGCAAATCCCCGTTCGACTCCGGGAACCGGCGCCACACTTCGTTTGCCGCGGTGTTCGTGTCGCCGGAAATCGACGATTCGATCGAGATCGAGATCAACCCTGCGGACCTGCGCGTGGACACCTACCGCGCGAGCGGTGCCGGTGGACAGCACGTGAACCGGACGGAGTCGGCGATCCGCATCACCCACATGCCTTCGGGCATCGTGGTGGCCTGTCAGAACGACCGTTCCCAGCACAAGAACCGGGATACGGCGATGAAGCAGCTGAAGGCCAAGCTGTACGAGATGGAGATCCAGAAGCGCAACGCCCAGAAGCAGGCGGAGGAAGACGCGAAGTCGGATATCGGCTGGGGTAGCCAGATCCGCTCCTACGTGTTGGATCAGTCTCGTATTAAAGACTTACGCACGGGTGTTGAAGTGGGTAATACACAGGCTGTGCTGGACGGCGATCTCGACCCCTTCATCGAAGCCAGCCTCAAGAGCGGACTCTGAGACCAATGGATGCGCAGGACCTCGACGAGAACCGGCTGATCGCGCAACGGCGCGAGAAGCTCTCGGCCCTGCGCGAGCAGGCGCCGGCCTTTCCGAACGATTTTCGCAGGGACAGCCTGGCCGGTGACCTGCATGCCCGGCACGATGCGGCCGAGCCGGACGCGCTGGAGGCCTCCGGTGTGGCGGTTGCGGTTGCCGGACGCATGCTCGGCAAGCGGGTGATGGGCAAGGCCAGTTTCGCGACCCTGCGCGACATGTCTGGCGACATCCAGCTGTTCGTGCAGCGGGACAGTCTGCCGGAAGGTGTCTACGCGGCGTTCAAGCAGTGGGATCTGGGCGACGTGCTGGGCGCCCGGGGCACGCTGTTCAAGACGCGCACGGGTGAACTGTCGGTGCAAGTGACCGAACTGCGACTGCTGACCAAGAGCCTGCGCCCGCTGCCCGAGAAGTTCCACGGCCTGTCCGACCTGGAAACCCGGTATCGCCAGCGCTACGCCGACCTGATCACCTCGCTCGAGACCCGGGATCTGTTTCGCAAGCGCACCCGGATCATCGAATACATCCGTGAATATTTCACCAGCGCCGGTTTCCTCGAAGTCGAGACGCCGATGATGCAGGCGATTCCCGGCGGCGCGACCGCGAGGCCCTTCGTGACGCATCACAATGCACTGGGTATGGACCTGTACCTGCGCATCGCCCCGGAGCTTTTCCTGAAGCGGCTGGTGGTCGGAGGCTTCGAAAAGGTCTTCGAGATCAACCGCAACTTTCGCAACGAGGGCCTCTCCACCCGACATAATCCGGAGTTCACGATGCTCGAGTTCTACGAGGCCTTCGTGACTCACCATGAGTTGATGGACCGTACCGAGGAGCTGGTGCGCGGACTTTGCCGCGAGGTTTTGGGCACCACGGTGATCGAATACCAGGGTGAGCGCCACGACGTCGGCCCGTCGTTTGCGCGGATGACGGTGCGCGAGGCCATTCTCGCGTTCAATCCCGGGATTGCCGATGTCGATCTCGACGATGCCGAACGGATGCGTGCCCATTGCGCGGATCTCGGGATTCCGCTGAAGGCCGGCTACGGTCTGGGCAAGCTTTGGATCGAGGTCTTCGAGAAGACCGCCGAGCCGAATCTTCGGGAACCGACCTTCATCACCGCCTATCCGACCGAGGTTTCGCCGCTTGCCCGGCGCAGCGACGGGGATCCCTTCGTCACCGACCGGTTCGAGTTCTTCGTCGGCGGGCGCGAGATCGCCAACGGTTTTTCCGAGTTGAACGACCCGGAGGACCAGGCTGAACGTTTCCGGTCACAGGCGCGCGACAAGGAAGCGGGCGATCTGGAGGCGATGCACTACGATGCCGATTACATCCGCGCGCTGGAGTACGGATTGCCACCGACGGCCGGAGAGGGCATCGGCATCGACCGCCTGGTGATGCTGCTGACCGACTCCCCGTCGATCCGCGATGTGCTGCTGTTCCCGCACATGCGCCCCGAAACCTGACATCCCCGCGGGCTCACACGCCGGAGTCCCTTTGTAGGAGGCCAGCCCTCTGGGCGACCGGGGTCGGATTCTCTTTGTGGGAGGCTAGCCCCCCTGGGTGGCCGGGGTTGCTGTCAGCACAGAAGTCGCCGAGAGGGCTCGCCTCCCACAATGGTGTGGCCGGGGCCGGATCCCTTTGTGGGAGGCCAGCCCCCT
>SKQM01000154.1 GCA_007119005.1 Thioalkalivibrio sp. | reverse complement strand
GTGATGATCCTCACCCCCGACGAGTTCCAGGCGCGTCTGTACAAGTCCGAGGTCGAGCCGAACCTGAAGCAGGGTGCGACCATGGCCTTCGCCCACGGCTTCGCGATCCACTACAACCAGATCGTGCCGCGCGCCGATCTCGACGTGATCATGATCGCGCCGAAGGCCCCCGGTCACACCGTGCGCAGCGAGTTTGTGAAGGGCGGCGGCATTCCCGACCTGATCGCCGTGTTCCAGGACGCGTCCGGGCAGGCGCGCGACACCGCGCTGTCCTACGCTTCGGCGATCGGCGGTGGCCGCACCGGCATCATCGAAACCACCTTCAAGGACGAGACCGAGACGGACCTGTTCGGGGAGCAGGCGGTGCTCTGCGGCGGCGCGGTGGAGCTGGTCAAGGCCGGTTTCGAAACGCTGGTCGAGGCCGGCTATGCGCCGGAGATGGCCTACTTCGAGTGCCTGCACGAGCTGAAGCTGATTGTCGACCTGATGTACGAGGGTGGCATCGCGAACATGAACTACTCGATCTCGAACAACGCCGAGTACGGCGAGTACGTGACCGGCCCGAAGGTCATCAATGAGGAGTCGCGCTACGCAATGCGCGAGGCGCTGGAGCGGATCCAGACCGGCGAGTACGCGAAGGCCTTCATCCAGGAGGGTGCGTCGAACTACCCCTCGATGACCGCCTACCGGCGCCTGAACGCCGCACACCCGATCGAGCAGGTCGGTGAACGGCTGCGCGCGATGATGCCCTGGATCACCGCGAACAAGCTGGTCGACAAGAGCCGCAACTGACCGCCCCGGGCCCGGTTCTGCCGGGCCCGCCCGGAGCGACCGCATGTTTCCCGTTGCCCCAGAAGGAAGACTCTTCGTGATCGGCACCGCCTGGCTGGCGGTGATTACCCTGCTGTTCGGGTACACCGAGATGGGGGCCTTTCTGGTGACCCTGGCGATCGCATTCGTGCTGCTCTTTCGTGACTTCGTGCGTCGCCTGCCGCCGACGGCGCTGGGTCTGGTGGCTCCGGCCGACGGTGTGGTGCAGTCCGTCGAGGAGGCGATAGACCCGTTCAGCGGCAAGCCGGCCTGGCGCATCGTGATTCGGCAGCGGGCGCTGGGCGAATACAACCTGCACGCGCCCCAGGAGGCGACCGTCGTCCAGCGCTCCTGGCCCGGCAAGGAGACCGACGAGAAGCCCGATCCGCAACTCGCCGGGCACCTTGCGTTCGCCTTCGAGACCGACGAAAAACAGACCTTCTCGCTGGCGCTGGACCTGCGCCGCTGGCCGCGCTTCATCCGACTCGGCGTGATTACCGGCAACCGCTTCGGGCGGGGCAAGCGGCTGGGCTTTGCGGGCTTTGGGCTCCAGGTCGTCCTCTGGGTGCCCGCCAGCACGCGCATCACCGCGCGGCCGGGACAGCGCGTGCTCGCCGGAAGTGATCTGCTCGGCTCCCTGCCGGGACGGCAGGGCGACGGTACGGAGGCTGCGGGGGCATGAACGGGGAGAATTCGGGGCAGGGCATCCCGCCGCGGCGCCGCGGTGTATTCCTGCTGCCCAATCTGTTCACCACCGGTGTGCTGTTTTCAGGCTTTTTCGCGGTGGTCTCGGCAATCAACGGCGATTTCATCACCGCCGCGATCGCAGTTTTCGTTGCGATGGTGCTCGACGGGCTGGACGGTCGGGTCGCGCGCCTGACGAACACGCAGAGCGAATTCGGTGCCCAGTTCGACTCGCTCTCGGATCTGGTCGCCTTCGGACTCGCGCCCGCGCTGATCGCCTACCTGTGGCAGCTGCACGAACTCGGCAACCTCGGCTGGGTTGCGTCCTTCTTCTACGCGACCGCCACGGCGCTGCGGCTCGCGCGTTTCAATTCCCGCCTCGCCGTCGCGGACAAACGGTTCTTCCAGGGCCTGCCGAGTCCGGCGAGCGCGGCCCTCGTGGTGGGGACGGTCTGGGTGATGGAGGACATGTCCGCATTCGCCGACACGCCCACGGTGCTGATGCTGCTCGCGCTGGTGGTCACGGTGCTGGCGGGCGTGTTGATGGTCAGTAACCTTGCCTACTTCAGCTTCAAGGACATGGACTTTCGCCACCGCGTCCCCTTTTTCGCGATGCTGGCCGTGGTGGGCCTGCTGATGCTCGCAGCGCTGGATCCGCCGAAGGTCCTGCTCGGAGGCCTGGTGCTCTATGCCCTGTCCGGGCCGCTGCTGACCCTCGAACGCTGGCGCCGCCGCCGGTCCCGCACGACCGCCTGACCGTCCCCCGAGGCTGTGAGGGATGAAAACAGGCCACGGATGAACAGGATGGACACGGAAATACACTGAGTGCAGGATTGAATCCCGTATTTTCATCCGCTTCCGTGTCTATCCGTGTCTACCCGTACACGTCCGTGGCCAAATCTTCACATTGACCGAATGCCGAGAACATGAACAAAGAAGCCCTGATCATTTTCGACACCACCCTGCGTGACGGCGAGCAGAGCCCCGGCGCATCGATGACCCGCGAGGAGAAGCTGCGGATCGCGCACCTGCTGGAGAAGCTCCGGGTGGATGTGATCGAGGCGGGGTTCCCGGCCGCCAGCCCGGGTGACTTCGATGCGGTGCGCGCAGTGGCCCGCGCGGTGAAGGACAGCCGGGTCTGCGGCCTGACCCGGGCGCGGGCGCCGGACATCGACCGTGCCGCCGAGGCCCTGAAGGATGCGGTGGCGCCGCGCATCCACACCTTCATCGCGACCAGCCCGATCCACATGCAGCACAAGCTGCGCATGACCCCGGACCAGGTCGTCGAGCATGCGGTGGCGGCGGTTCGCCACGCCCGCAAGTACACCGATGACGTCGAGTTCTCCGCGGAGGATGCCGGCCGGTCCGAGATCGATTTCCTGTGCCGCGTGATCGAGGCGGCGATCGACGCCGGCGCCCGCACGATCAACATTCCGGACACGGTCGGTTACGCGATCCCGGAGCAGTTCGGGCGCACCATCGCGACGCTGCTGGAGCGTATTCCGAACGCCGACAGGGCGGTCTTTTCGGTGCACTGCCACAACGACCTGGGACTGGCGGTCGCCAATTCACTGGCAGCGGTGCAGAACGGGGCCCGCCAGGTCGAGTGCACCATCAACGCCCTCGGAGAACGCGCCGGTAACGCGTCGCTGGAGGAGATCGTGATGGCGGTGCGCACCCGCCAGGACATCTTCCCCGTTGAGACCCGCGTCGACACGACCCAGATCGTGCCCTGCTCGCGCCTGGTTTCGAATGTAACCGGCTTCCCGGTACAGCCGAACAAGGCCATCGTCGGTGCGAACGCGTTTGCGCACGAGTCCGGGATTCACCAGGACGGCGTGCTGAAGCACCGCGACACCTACGAGATCATGCGCGCGGAAGATGTCGGCTGGAGCGCGAACCGGATGGTTCTCGGCAAGCACTCCGGGCGCAATGCATTGCGCTCCCGGCTGCGCGAGCTGGGGGTCGAGTTCGAGACCGCCGAACAGCTCGACGAGGTCTTCGCCCGGTTCAAGGATCTCGCGGACAAGAAGCACGAAATCTTCGACGAGGATCTGCAGGCGCTGGTGTCGGAAGCTGCTCCCGAGGCCTCCGACCGCTATCGTCTGAAGTACCTGCACGTCTGTTCGGAGACCGGCACCACGCCCCGTGCCGAAGTGCGGCTGGAGGCCGACGGTGAGGTGCTCAGCGGGGCCGCCGAAGGGGGTGGGCCGGTCGATGCCGCCTTCCAGGCGGTGGAGTCGATCGTGCGGAGCCGAACCGATCTGCTGCTGTACTCGGTCAACAACATCACGTCCGGTACTGACGCCCAGGGCGAGGTGACCGTGCGCCTGTCGCTTGGTGGCCGCATCGTCAACGGCCAGGGTGCGGATACCGACATCGTAATCGCTTCGGTGAAGGCCTATCTGAATGCCCTGAACCGGCTCACGGTTCCGCTGGAGCGCGCTCACCCGCAGCACGATGGTGTCTGAGGTCTGCTCGTGCCGCTGAGCGCCCGCCAGCGGGAGGTGCTGCACCAGATCGGTATTCCGATCTGGGTTTCGCGGCAGTCTCCGGTCGTGCCGCCCCCGGATGCGGTCGCACCGGGAGTCCCGGGTGCGCCCGGGCAGGCAACGGCCGCCGGCGCAGCGGCCCCTCCGGTCGCGGTCGCTGAGCTGGACCTGGAGGGCCTTCGGGCACGCGTCGCCGGCTGCACCGCCTGCACGGAACTGGCCGGGCAGCGGACGCAGACGGTCTTCGGGGTCGGGGATCCGCGGGCCGATTGGCTGTTCATCGGCGAGGCACCCGGGGCCGAGGAAGACCGGCGCGGCGAGCCCTTCGTCGGACGCGCCGGGCAGTTGCTGGAGAACATGCTCGCGGCCCTCGGCCTGCGCCGCGGCGACAATGTCTACATCGCCAACATCCTGAAATGCCGGCCGCCCGGCAACCGCGATCCCTCGCCGGCCGAAACCGCCGCCTGCCGCCCGTTCCTGGACAGGCAGATCGACCTGATCCGGCCCCGAGTGATCGTGGCGCTGGGGCGGGTCGCCGCGCAGTCCCTGCTCGACAGCAGCGCCCCGCTGGGCCGGCTCCGGGGCGGTGAACATGAACTGCGGGGCATCCCGCTGGTGGTCACCTATCACCCCGCGTACCTGCTGCGCTCGCCGGCCGACAAGGCGAGGGCCTGGGGGGACCTTCTGCTCGCCCGTGCCCGTGCGCTGCGGAGCTGAGGACGGGAGCGGCGTGGTGTCCTGGGCGATGATGGAAGCGGTCAGATCGATGCGAGTCGGGGAGACGGCTTCCCGATGAGTGCCTGCCTCGACTCAGCACCCAGGCTCCGCCGGATGCGGCCCGGCGATGTCGAGCGGGTGATGGAGGTCGAGCAGGGCGCCTATCCCTTTCCGTGGACCGAGGGAATCTTCCGCGACTGCATGCGGGTCGGTTACGGCTGCTGGGTGCTGGAGCACGGTGGGGGCGTGGTCGGTCATGCGGTGATCGCGATCGCCGCCGGCGAGGCGCACCTGCTGAACCTGACCGTCGATGCGCGGAACCAGGGCCAGGGATTGGGGCGGTTCCTGCTGAGGAACCTGGTTGCACACGCGCGCAGCGATGGAGTGGAGACGCTGTTCCTCGAGGCGCGGCCTTCGAATCTGGCGGCGTTGAGCCTTTATCGCTCTGAGGGTTTCACCCAGGTCGGTACGCGGCCCAGGTACTATCCTGCGCAGGAAGGGCGGGAGGATGCGTTGGTGTTTTCCATCCGGCTCTGAGTCGGCTGCCGGGATCGGTGATCGGTTCCGAGCAGTGCGCGGGCCTCGCGTACAGGGGCCGCGGATCACGATCTACTCTTTGCGGTTTAGTTTATCCAATACTATGATCTAAAGCTCAGCGAGTGCGTTAGCCGCTTCGTCTCGACGATTCCTCAAGAGGATGCAGGTATGAACAAGAAAATGGCCGTGCTTTTTCCGACGCTGTCCCTGCTTCTCGGCATGTTCGCGGCATCGGCAT
>SKQM01000224.1 GCA_007119005.1 Thioalkalivibrio sp. | reverse complement strand
TGGTCAGCACCTCGAGATTGTCCATCAGCGCCCCCATCCAGGGAGTCATCTTTTCTTCCTCGGTACCCGGCAGGAACCCGATGTCCTCACCGACCGGAATCGTGACCCGAGTCATGATGATCTCCCGGTAGGTGTTGTCCTCCAGCGTCTGCGCAAGACCGGCCGCCAGCGTCAGCAGGGTCTTGCCCGTTCCGGCGGCGCCGACCAGCGACACGAAGTCCACCTCGGGGTCCATCAGCAGGTTCAGCGCGAAGTTCTGCTCGCGGTTGCGGGCGTTGATGCCCCAGACGGTGTGCCGCGGGTGCATGTAGTCGTCGACCAGTTCGATCACCGCGGTCTCGGCGCGCTGGTCGATCTCCAGCACGATCGCCTGCACCGGGTTGTCTCCGTCCCGGTACAGGAACTGGTTGGGCTGCCACTGCATCACCAGCGGACCGTTCACCCGGTAGTAGGTACGGCCGCTCTCCTGCCAGGACTCCATCTCGGCGCCGTGCGACTCCCAGAAATCCACCGGCAGCTCGGACATGCCCGAGTACAGCAGGCTGACGTCGTCCAGCACCTGGTCGTTGAAATAGTCCTCGGCGTGCAGTCCGAGTACCGCCGCCTTGATCCGCAGGTTGATGTCCTTGGAAACCAGCGTGATCTTTGCGTCGGGGAGCTCACCCTGCAGCGCGAGCGTGGTGGCGAGGATGTTGTTGTCGGGCGTGGATCCCGGCAGGCTGTCGGGCAGATGGGCCGCCATCGCCCGGGTCTGGAAAAACAGGCGCCCGCTGGCCCCGATGGGGGAATCGGCCAGCGAAGGGGGCTGCAGGGGCAGACCCTGCGCGATCTGGGCGTGAGTCGCATCCTGCGTCAGTTCGTCGATGAAACGGCTGACCTGGCGCACGTTGCGCGCCACCTCGGACACGCCCTTCTTGGACCGATCGAGTTCCTCCAGCACGACCATCGGCAGGAAGATGTCGTGTTCCTGGAACCGGAACAGGGCTGTCGGGTCGTGCATCAGCACGTTGGTGTCGAGCACCAGCAGCCGATTGGCACGCAACTCCTTTTTCACCATGACCGCCGCCCTCCCGTTTGCCGATGCGCGATCGTCACCTCAAAGGGCGCGCACGGCTTCCAGCACCTCGGCCACGTGGCCGGGCACCTTGACCTTGCGCCACTCGCGCCGCAGCACGCCCTTCTCGTCGATCAGAAAGGTCGAGCGCTCGATCCCTCTGACCTGCTTGCCGTACATGTTCTTCATTTTGATCACGTCGAAGGCGTTGCACAGCGCCTCGTCGGCGTCGCTGAGCAGGTCGAACGGCAGACCCTCCTTGGCCCGGAACTTCTCGTGGCTGTTCACGCTGTCCCGGGACACGCCGACGATCACCGCATTCGCCGCCCCAAACCCGGCCTGCTGCGCGGCAAAATCCCGGCTCTCGTTCGTGCAGCCGGGCGTCGCGTCCTTGGGATAGAAGTACAGCACGAGCCGCCGACCGGCGAAGTCTCCGAGACCGAGCGTCTGGTCGCCGGTCGCGGGCAGGCGGATGTCCGTGGGAACCGGCTGGTCGATCGAAACACTCATTGTCACTGCTCCTTGAGCGGGGAATGGGAAATTGGCGCGCGATCCTGATCAGCCCTTGATCGGATCCAGCACGCCATCGAGATTGAGTTCGTCGCAGAAATCCAGGAAATCGCCACGCAGGCTTGCGAGGTGCTGTTCCGCGGGGATGTCGATCACCATGTTGGCGGCAAACATCCGGGTGCCGGTCTGCTGCGCTCTGAACACCCGGGAGTGCAGATCCCGGATGTTCACGCCGCGGCTGGTGAAAAACCCAGCCAACGCGTGCACGATCCCGACCTGGTCCAGTGCCACCACGTCCACCGAGTAGGCCATCACCGGGGGAGCGGTCTCCTCGGGCTGCGCGCGCCGCGCGACGAGGCTGAGCCCCGTGTCCGCCTCCAGCCGCGGCAACTGGCTCTCCAGCTTGCCGAGCGTCTTCCAGTTGCCGCTGACGGCCATGCTCATGCAGCAGAAACCGGCGAGCACCGCCATGCGGCTGTCCTCGAGATTGCAGCCCGAATCCATCACGCATCGGGAGACCTGCTCGAGCAGGCCGGGGCGGTCTGGCCCGATCAGGACCATGACCAGTTGGGTGTTGGGTGTCGAACCCGGGAACTCAGGCATGTTGGGACGGCAACGAACGGAACAGGTGGGCAACATATCACCTTGGGCCCGCCGCGCAAACGATTTCCGTGCAGCGGATCCGGAGGCGGCCCCTCCGCCTGCCCGTCACGGAGGGGCTGGCCCTGGTGTACGGCAGGGGCCCGCAAACCGTTGCGGCCTGCGGCTTGAACCCCCTGTTCCCCCGCCGTTAGACTGCGCTATTGAAGTCGCCGGAGAGGGCAATGTTTCAAGGCAGCATGGTCGCATTGGTGACGCCGATGCGGACGGATGGCAGCATCGACATGGATGCCCTGGATCGCCTGCTGGAATGGCACCTGTCGGCGGGTACCGACGCCATCGTCGCCGTGGGCACGACCGGGGAGTCCGCGACGCTGGATTTCGAGGAACACTGTGCGGTGATCGCCCACACGGTGAAGCGCGTGGGCGGGCGTCGGCCGGTGATCGCCGGGACCGGGGCGAACGCGACGCGCGAGGCGATCCATCTCACCCAGTGCGCGCAGGACGCCGGGGCCGATGCCTGCCTGCTGGTCACGCCCTACTACAACAAGCCCACGCAACAGGGGCTGTACCTGCATTACCGCGCCATTGCCGAAGCGGTCGACATCCCGCAGATCCTGTACAACGTACCCGGGCGCACGGCCGTGGACCTGCTCCCGGAGACGGTGGAGCGCCTGGCGGGGATCCCGAACATCATCGGCCTCAAGGAGGCGCTGGGCAAGGCGGAGCGGACACGGGAACTGGTGGAGCGTGTCGGTGGTCAACTGGAACTGTACAGCGGGGACGATGCGACCGCACTGGACTTCCTGCTTGCGGGTGGCCAGGGGGTCATCTCGGTGACGGCCAATGTCGCACCGGGGCCAATGCACGAGATGTGCATGGCGGCACTGGAGGGCGACGTGGCGCGGGCACGGGAAATCAACGCGCGGCTCGACGGGCTCCACCACGAATTGTTCCGGGAAGCCAACCCGATTCCTGTAAAATGGGCGGTGGCGCGCATGGGCCTGATTCCGGATGGGATCCGCCTGCCGCTGACAACCCTGTCAGAACCCTATCATGCGGCCGTACTGGACGCGATGCGCCAGGCCGGCATAGCAGTGGAACACTAAAAAGAGATGAGAGAATCCCTTCGCTCCCTGAACCGCCTGTCGTGGAAACTTCCGGCGGCTCTGGCCTTGCTTGCACTCGCAGGTTGCAGCACGCCCGGGGGGCAGACCGACGGACCTCGCTACGAAGGAAGCCGCCAGATCGACTCGCTCGAGTTGCCCCCCGATCTGATCGCTCCCGGCATGGAACGCGCCTTCCGCATTCCCGACGTGCCCGGAGAACGGGTCAGTGCGCGAGCACTCGAGGCGGATCCCCGGCGCGACGCTCCACGCGCAGTCGCTGCAGGCGCGCCCGTTCTGCCGGACAGCCCTGGTGTCGAGCTCCGCCGTGACGGACAGACGCGCTGGCTGCATGTCGAAGCCGCACCCGAATCGCTGTGGCCCCGGCTCCGGGAATTCTGGCGAGCGCAGAACCTGGCACTGGTCAGAGATGAGCCCGTGGTTGGAATCATGGAGACCGAATGGGCCGAGAACCGCGCGGGCATTCCGCTCGGCGCCACCCGCGGCCTTCTGGCGCGCGCGATCGGTAGCGTTTACGACGCCGGCACACGGGACCAGTACCGCCTGCGCGTGGAACGCGTGAACGGCGCAACCGAGATCTTCATCAGCCACCGCGGCGCGGTCGAGCGGGGCGATCGCGACGGGCAGGCCGCACGCTGGTTCATTGCGGACCCCGACCCGGAACTCGAGGCACAGATGCTGAACCGGCTGCTGGTGTTCCTCACAACGGGTGAGACGCCCGACACCGTCACCACGCTTGCGGAAGAGGCCGATTTCGAGCGCAGCGGGCAGGTCGACCTCGTCGAACGCGACGGTCACCTCGTCCTTGCGTTGCGCGGCGAGCCCGACGCACTCTGGCGCAGGCTCGGCCTGGCGCTGGACCGGACCGGCCTGATGGTCGATGAGCAGGACCGGCGCACCGGCACCTTCCTCGTGACCTATCGGCCCGACGTCGCCGACCAGGCCACCCAGCGGCCGGGCATGTTCCGGCGCATGTTCGGTGGCGGCCGCGAAATCGCTGCACGCATGGACCAGCGCTTCCAGGTGCGCATGATCGAAAACGGGCGTGAATTGCAGATCGAGGCGCTCTCGATCGACGGAGAACGCCTGAGCACCCGCGACGAACGCTTCGTGCTGGAGACCATTCAGCCACAGTTGCGCTGAGGTCGGCACCGGTGTCCGGCAGGCGTCCGCCTCCAAGCGATCGCTCGCCGGGCACCGCAACGCAGCGCTTCGGCCCCGGCATCGTCCTCAAGCCGTGATCCGCTTCGCCTCGCTCGGAAGCGGCAGCGCCGGCAACTCCCTGCTGGTGGAAAACGGGACAACCCGCGTACTCGTCGACTGCGGCTTTTCGGTACAGGAGACCTGCGCCAGATTGGCCCGGCTCGGCCGAACACCCGCCCAGCTCGACGCGGTGCTGATCACCCACGAGCACTCGGACCACATCGGATCCTCTGCCGCGTTCGCCCGCCGGCACCACCTCCCCGTCTACATGACGCCGGGTACCCGGATGGGTGCCCGGGACACGGCTTTTCCCTCGCTGCGGGAGTTCCACGCGGGGGATCGCCTGGCCATCGGTGATCTCGAAATTCACCCCTTCACGGTCCCACACGATGCGCGCGAACCCGCGCAGTTCGTCTTCAGCGACGGCGCCCGCACGCTCGCGCTGTTGACCGACGCCGGCCACGTCACTGCACACATGATCGCGCAGATCGACGGAGTCGATGGCCTCTTGCTGGAGTGCAATCACGACCCACAGATGCTGGCCCAGGGCCCCTACCCACCTGCGTTGAAGAGACGGGTGGGCGGCCCTTATGGGCATCTCCCCAATCACGAGGCGCAGCGCCTGCTGGCGTCGATCGATCACGGCCGCCTCCAGCACGTCGTCGGCATGCATCTCTCGGAACGCAACAACCGGCCGGAGCTTGCGCGTGCGGCACTGGCGTCGGGGCTGGGTTGCCTGCCAGAGGAAACCTCCCTGGCTGACCAGCAGTTCGGATTCGACTGGCGGGAACTGCGCTAAAAACCGCGACACCGCGGGTTTGCACCCCAAGGCCTTCGCGCCCGGGCCATTTCACGGGCATAAAAAAACCCGGACGCCGTTAGACGCCCGGGTGGGGTAAATGCCTGGCAGTGACCTACTCTCACATGGGGAGACCCCAAACTACCATCGGCGCTGAACAGTTTCACTTCCGAGTTCGAGATGGGATCGGGTGGTTCCTGAACGCTAT
>SKQM01000117.1 GCA_007119005.1 Thioalkalivibrio sp. | reverse complement strand
GATCGTGCGGTCCCGGCCGGTCGGTATTCTGAAGATGTCCGACGAGGCGGGACCGGATTCGAAGATCCTTGCGGTACCGGTCACGAAGCTGGACCCTCAGTACGAGCGGATCCAGGGCCCGGAAGACGTGCAGCGCGAACTGTTGGATCAGATCACCCATTTCTTCGGGCATTACAAGGAGATGGAACGCAACAAATGGGTCAAGGTCGAGGGCTGGTCGGATGCGGAATCCGCCCGGAGCGAGATCATGGCCAGCCACAAGCGCTACCAGAAAAGCAAGGTCTGACTCCCTTTCGAGCCTTGTCCGGGGACCAGGGGGCTGCCGGGCCGATCCGCGCGCGCTTCGCCCCGTGGCAAGGTTTGTAGCCGATGCTGATTGACCGGCAGGATTCCTACGACGGGGAAGAACGTGATCAGCGACGTTTTTCTGTCCGGGTGTTCGTCGCGCTGTTGATCCTCTTCCTCCTGATAATGACGCTGGGCGTGCGTCTGTTCAGCCTGCAGGTCGGTGCGCACGAGCATTTCACCACTCTTTCCGAGAACAACCGGCTGCGCATCGAGCCGATTCCGCCGACGCGCGGCCTGATTTTCGATCGCAACGGTGTGCTTCTGGCGGAGAACCGACCGGCCTATCAGCTTGAGGTCACCGTCGAGCAGGCGGGCGATCTCGACCTGCTGCTGGAGCGTCTGTCCGGGCTGGTGGACCTGTCCACG
This sequence comes from Thioalkalivibrio sp., assembly GCA_007119005.1. Taxonomy (GTDB): domain Bacteria; phylum Pseudomonadota; class Gammaproteobacteria; order Ectothiorhodospirales; family Ectothiorhodospiraceae; genus Thioalkalivibrio. Next base: position 17,048 of record SKQM01000117.1, on the reverse strand, counting down.
CTGGAGATCGAGCGTTTTCTGGCATCGGTTCGGCAGCGCCGGCCGTTTCAGCCGGTACTGCTGAAGGCGGGGCTGGACGACGAGGCGGTGGCCCGGATCGCGGTGGCCCGACACGAGCTGCCTGGTGTGGAAATCGAGGCGCGCCCGGTCCGCCATTATCCGCTGGGGGCGGATTTCGCCCATGTGGTCGGTTACGTCGGACGCATCAACGAGCAGGATCTGCGGCGCCTGGACACCCGCAATTATGCCGGTACTTCGCACACCGGCAAGACCGGCGTGGAGCGCTACTACGAGGATATCCTGCATGGGACGACGGGCCACAAGCAGGTCGAGGTCAACGCTCAGGGTCGCGTGATACGCGAGCTTTCCGCGGTCCCGCCGGTGCCGGGAAAGGATCTGATCCTCAGCATCGACGTGGAACTGCAGCGCGCGGCCCGCGATGCGCTGGCGCCGAACGACGGTGCGGTGGTGGCGATAGACCCCGCCACCGGCGAGGTGCTGGCGCTGGTCAGCAAGCCGGGCTTCGATCCGAATCCCTTTGTGAACGGGATCTCGCACCGGGATTTCGCGGCGTTGCAGGCGGACCCGCACAAGCCGCTGTTCAACCGTGCGCTCAGCGGCCAGTATCCACCCGGTTCGACGCTGAAGCCGATCGTCGCGCTGGCGGGGCTCGAAGAGAACGTCACCACGGCGGAACGCAGGATGTTCGCCACCGGGTACTTCCAGATTCCCGGGCACGAGCGCCGCTACCGCGACTGGAAGCGCGGAGGCCATGGCTGGGTCGACATGTCCCGCGCGATCGCCGTGTCCTCCGATGTCTACTTCTACGACCTTGCCTTCAAGCTCGGCATCGACCGGATGGCACCGATGTTCGGCGCCTTCGGGATCGGCAGCCGCGTGGGTATCGATGCGACCGGCGAACGTCCGGGCATATTGCCCAGCCGCGAGTGGAAGCGCTCGGTACAGAACCTACCCTGGTTCCCCGGGGAGACCGTGATCACCGCGATCGGGCAGGGCTACATGCTGGCGACCCCCCTGCAGCTCGCTGATGTCGCCAGCACCCTGGCGAACCGGGGCCATCGCGTGCAGCCGCGACTGTTGCTGGCGATCCATGAAGGCGGGAATGGCGATCCCGTGATGCAACCCGTCCAGCACCTGCCGCCCGTGAGCGCCAGCGAGGCCCACTGGGATGTGATCCACAAGGCGCTGATCGAGTCCGTGCATGCGCGTCACGGGACTGCCTGGGGCAGCATCGGCAGCAACCCGCCTTCCGGATACCAGATCGCCGGAAAGACCGGTACGGCGCAGGTTTTCAGCCTTGCCCCGGACCAGGAATACGATCAGGACGCACTCGATCGAAGGCTCTGGGACCACGCGCTGTTCGTCGCCTATGCTCCCGCGGATTCTCCGACGATTGCGGTCGGCGTGCTGGTCGAGCACGGGGGCAGTGGCGGTCGCGTCGCCGCCCCGGTGGCACGCAAGGTGATCGACTTCCATCTCGCGTCACGAGGCCAGGTCGCGGCAGCGGGGGAGGGTCCATGATCAGCGTCACCGGGCGCGAATTGACGACTTCCCAGTGGCTGCTGCGCAGCCTGCGTCTCGATGGCACGCTGCTGGTCCTGATTGCGGTGCTGCTGATGCTGGGGCTCGTGGTCCTGTTCAGCGCGTCGGGTGAAAGTGTCGAAGCGCTGGAACGGCAGATGAGCCGGATCGCCATTGGCATGCTCGCGCTGCTCGTGGTCGCCAGGATTCCGATCAGCACCCTGCGCGCGGCGTCTCCCTGGCTGTTTCTGGCGGCGCTGGGTCTTCTCTTTGCGGTGGTGCTGTTCGGCGATGTCGGCAAGGGAGCCCGACGCTGGCTGGATCTCGGCGTGATCCGGTTTCAGCCCTCCGAGATCATGAAGCTGGCCATGCCGCTGATGGTCGCGTGGTACCTGTCGCTGCGCAAAGCGCCACCGAGATTCCTCGACCTGCTGGTGGTCGGGGTGCTGATCGTGGTCCCGGTCGTGTTGATCATGCGTCAGCCCGATCTGGGTACCGCATTGCTGGTGGGGGCCGCCGGTCTTCTGGTGGTCTTTCTCGCCGGGCTGAACTGGCGCTGGTTCGTTGGGCTGGGGCTTGCGATCGCGGCCCTGATTCCGCTGCTGTGGACGCAGATGCACGACTACCAGCGGCAGCGGGTGCTGACCCTGCTCAATCCCGAGTCGGATCCGTTGGGCGCCGGCTATCACATCATCCAGTCCAAGATCGCGATCGGTTCCGGCGGTCTCTATGGCAAGGGTTGGCTGAACGGCACCCAGTCCCAGCTGCAGTTCCTGCCGGAGCGCTCGACCGACTTCGTGTTCGCCGTGTATGCCGAGGAGTTCGGTTTCCTCGGGGTGGTGCTTCTGATGGCGCTGTATTTCCTGATCGTCGGCCGTGGACTGTGGATCGCGGCGATGGCTCAGGAGCGCTTCTGCCGTCTGATCGCCGGCAGCATCAGCCTCACCTTTGCGGTCTACATGGTCGTGAACATGGGCATGGTGAGCGGGCTGCTGCCGGTGGTCGGGATACCGCTCCCGCTGGTCAGCTACGGGGGCACGTCTCTGGTGACGCTCATGGTGGGCTTCGGTATCCTGATGGCCGTTCATTCCCAACAGCGACTGGTGAATCGATGACTGCATTGCCGCGGACCCGGATGGGTCTTCTGCTGACCCACGCCTGCGCTTCGGGCCTGTTCGTCGCACTGCTCGGTGCCTGCTCGCTGCCTGGGGTCGCCGTCTCCCAGTCCGAGTTCCGTGCCGGTGATCCCCCGTACCTGGAGCGTCCGGAAGTCCAGGCCTTCATCGACGAGCGGGTGGAAGTGGGGATGGACCGCGCATTCCTGGAACAGCTGTTCGAGGATGTCGAGCCGCAACAGCGCATCCTGCACCTGATCTCCCGTCCGGCCGAGGCCCGCCCCTGGAAGGATTACCGCCCCATCTTCGTGAACGACCTGCGCATCGAGCGGGGCAAGGTCTTCATGGACGAGCAGGCCGAGTGGCTCGAGCGGGCCGACGAAATCTTCGGCGTCGATCCCGCGCTGATCGCCGCGATCATCGGGGTGGAGACGAACTACGGTCGCAATCTCGGCAGTTTCCGGGTTCTCGACGCGCTGGTGACCCTCGGCTTCGATTATCCGCCGCGCCAGGCCTTTTTCCGCAGCGAACTCGGTCACTTCCTCGAACTGGTGCAGGAAGAGTCCCTGGACCTTCGGGAGACCCGGGGATCCTACGCGGGCGCGATGGGGCGGGGACAGTTCATCTCCTCCAGCTACCGCGCCTACGCGGTGGACTTCAACGGTGACGGTCGACGGGACCTGATCAACTCCTGGCCGGACGCGATCGGCAGTGTCGCCAACTACTTCCGCGCACACCACTGGCGCACCGGCGAGCCCGTGGTGGCCCGGGCGCATGTGGAAGGAGACGCTCACGAGGCGCTGCTTGGCGGCGGGTACCAGGCGCGTTTCTCGCTGGAGGAACTCGCGGCCCACGGGGTCTATCCGGCAGAAACGGTGCCGGAGGACGGCCTGTTCTCGCTGATCCGGCTGGAGGGCAGTCGCGGGATGGAGTTCTATCTCGGGTATCCGAATTTCTACGTGATCACCCGTTACAACCGCAGCCCCCTCTATGCGATGGCAGTGCACGAGCTGACGGAGGCGCTGCGCCCATGATCCGGTGGGCCGATGCGCTGGCCGTTGCTGCGGTCGGCGGTGTTCTGGCCCTGGTATTCGCGGGCTGTGGGGGCAGTCCGGACAGGCGCGGCATGGCCGACGGGCACCCCAAGGCCGTTCCCATCGACCTGGCTTCGATACCGGATGCCGTTCCGCGTCACGAGCCACTCAGCCGGTACGGCAATCCGCCCGAGTACGAGGTCTTCGGGCAGCGCTACCGAACGATGGCCTCCAGCGCCGGTTTCGAGGAACGCGGCCTGGCCTCCTGGTATGGCACCAAGTTCCACGGTCGCCGGACCTCGAGTGGCGAGCCTTATGACATGTTCGCGATGACCGCGGCGCACCGGCACCTGCCGCTTCCCAGCTTCGTCGAGGTGATCAATCTCGACAACGGCAAGCGTGTTGTCGTGCGCGTGAACGACCGCGGCCCGTTCGTCGGAGGGCGGATCATCGATCTGTCCTACGCGGCTGCGCACCGAATAGGCATGGTCGAGAAGGGTGTGGCACCGGTGCTGGTCCGCGTGGTGGAGCCGGGAGGCATTCCCGCTGAACCGCTGCAGGTTGCCACCATCGAGCCGGTGGTGCAGTCGGATGGCGTAGAGCCGGACGATCGGGCCCAATCTCCAGGCAGCTACGTTCAGGTGGGGGCGTTTGCGGATCGTAATGCGGCCGACAGCGTGAAGCAGGACCTGCGGGACCTCGGTTTCAGCAACGTTTCTGTCACCACGCTCGTCCGGAACCCCGATTCGCCCCTGCACCGCGTGCGCATCGGGCCGCTGCCGGATGCGTCGGCGGTTCAGGAGGTTGCGGAGCGTCTGCACCGGGCCGCACTGGAAGATTACCGTGTCGTGGTCGATCAGGCGCAGTGACAAGCTGAAGGGCCGATGCTGCGGCGGGCACGACATGCGCGGCGCGTGGCGCGATCCCCCGGCGCGGCTCGGGCCGAGCAGAGGCGCAAGCCGCAGGATAGAATGAGCCGCGCCGGGAGCGGTCAGTTGGCTGCGGGCGCTGCCCGGTCGGTGGCCCAACCCGGCCTGATCCCTGCAATCCTTTCACCCCCTCGATCTCCAGGTTGAACGTCTGATGATGAAATTCTTTCTTCGTTTCCCCGGCCCGATGCTGCTGGCACTGGTCCTTGTCTGCTCACCCGTCCTGGCCCAGACACTGCCCACCCCCGGCGCCGCGGGCGCTGCGGGTGCGACAGGCGTGGCGGCGCTGGCGGTGACCCCGCAGCCGCCCTCCGACATCACTGCCAGAAGCTATATTCTGGTCGATTTCGATTCGGGTCTGCCTATCGCGGCGCGGGATCCCGATGTTGAGCGCGAGCCGGCCAGCTTGACCAAGTTGATGACCGCCTACGTGGTCTTCGGCGAGATCAGGGCCGGGAAGATCCGCCTCGACGACATGGTGACGGTCAGTGAGCGCGCCTGGCGGACCGGCATGGATGGGGCTTCACGGATGTTCATCGAGGTGGGCGCTCGGGTCCGGGTCGAGGATCTCCTGCGGGGGATGATCGTGCAGTCCGGGAACGATGCCTCCACCGCGCTTGCGGAACTGGTGGCGGGGTCGGAAGGAGCCTTCGTGGACCTGATGAACGCGCAGGCCCGCGCGTTGGGTATGCATCGGTCCTACTTCACCAACCCCCACGGTCTTCCCAGTGACGAAGCGCAGTACACGACCCCTGCGGACATGGCCCGTCTGGCTCGGGCGCTGATCCGGGACTTCCCGGATCTCTACGCGCTCTACAGTGAAAAATCGTTCCGCTACGCCGACATCGAACAATCCAACCGGAATCTGCTGCTGTGGCGCGACGAGAGCTTCGATGGCCTGAAGACTGGATGGACATCAGCCGCCGGCTACAATCTCGTCTCCTCCGCCAAGCGCAACGACCGCCGTCTGATCGCGGTGGTCATGGGCATCGACGCCCCGAATCATCAGCGCGGCGGAATCATCCGCGCCAATGAGTCCCAGGCGCTGATCAACTGGGGCATGCGCTTCTTCGAATCGCGCAAGCTCTTCGACGCAGGCTTGGTACTGAGCGAACCGCGGGTTTACAAGGGTGAGAGTTCCACCGTGCAGGCTGGACTCGCCGAGCCGTTCTGGGTGGTGCTGCCCCAGGGTCAGGCCGATCGGCTCGAGGCCACGATGGAACTCTGGGGTCCTCATCAGGCGCCGATTGCCGCGGGCGACACCCTGGGCGAGGTGGTGGTGACACTGCGCGGCGAAACCCTGGACCGGAGGCCGCTGGTGGCCCTGGCGCCGGTCGAATCCGGCGGCATGTTCCGCTGGCTCTGGGACAGCGCCGCGCTGGGGCTCCGCTCCGCCTGGCCGTTCTGAACCCGCGTGATCGTCTATCTGAACGGGGCCTTTCTGCCGCCCGAGGAAGCCTGCATATCGCCGCTGGACCGCGGGTTTCTGTTCGGCGACGGCATCTACGAGGTCATCCCGAGCTACCAGGGCAGATTCTTCCTGCTCGACGAACACGTCGAGCGTCTGCGCCGGTCGTTGCGCGAGATCCGCATGCCGGACCCGCAGCCGGAACAAGGCTGGGAGAGCCTTCTCGAACGGCTGCTGGAGCTGAATCCCGGCGGTGACCGCTCGGTCTACCTGCAGGTGACCCGCGGTGCCGCGCCGCGTGATCACGCGTTTCCGACCCGCATGGCGGCCACCGTGTTCGCCATGGTCAGCTCGATTGCGCCGCCCCTTGCGGATCTTCCTGATCGGGGGGTTGCCGCAATCAGCCTGCCGGACCAGCGCTGGGGCCGTTGCGACATCAAGTCGGTCGCGCTGCTGCCCAATGTGCTCGCGCGGCAGCAGGCGGTGGAACAGGGGGCGGTGGAGGCCGTCCTGCTGCGGGACGGCATGCTGACCGAGGGCGCTGCGAGCAACGTCTTCGTGGTGCACGGTGACGCGGTCGTGACGCCCCCGCTGGGGCCGGAGATCCTCCCCGGGATCACCCGGCGGTTCCTGCTGGATGCCCTGCGGGCGGAGGGATGGGATTGCCGCGAAGAACCGCTTCCGGAGTCGGTCCTGCGGTCTGCCGACGAGATCTGGCTGACCAGCTCCACCAAGGAACTGCTGCCGGTCACCGCTCTCGATCGGCGGCCGGTGGGGGAGGGGCGCCCGGGTCGTGTCTGGGGACACGCGCTGGATGTCTTCCGGCGCGCACGCGACCTTGCGATCTCGAACGCGGGAACCCGAGCGAAATCATGACGCACGAGCGCGAAACCCTGCTCGAATTTCCCTGCCGGTTTCCGATCAAGGTGATGGGCGAGGCACACGCGGAGTTCTTCGAGGCGATCGACGCCTGTATCGCCCGGCACGTGCCGGATTCCGATTCGGTGGACGTGGTCCACCGGGAGTCGTCCGCTGGCAACTACGTCGGCGTCACCATCACGCTGACCGCGACCAGCCAGGCGCAACTGGATGGCCTGTACGAAGCGCTCGGTGCCTGTGCCCGGGTGCGGATGGTGCTGTAGCCCGCGTGGATTCTCCGCCCCTGCGCTGTCATCGGCTCGGCCTGCAGCCCTACGTGCCGGTATGGCGGGCGATGCAGCTACAGCTGCGCGAGCGTGTTCGGCAGACACCCGATGCACTCTGGCGGGTGGAACATCCACCGGTATTCACGCTGGGGCGCAACGCGCGCCCGGTGCACCTGCGACTGCCCGGGGCGATCCCCGTGATCCAGGTGGACCGGGGCGGACAGGTGACCTTCCATGGCCCCGGACAGATCGTGCTGTACACGCTGCTGGATCTGCGTCGTCACCGTCTGGGCGTGCGCGGGCTCGTCGATCTGCTGCAGCAGGCGGTGATCGACACGCTGGCGGAGTTCGGAATCCCGGCGGGGGCCCGATCCGATGCGCCCGGCGTGTACGTGGACGGGGCGAAGATCGCGGCGCTGGGCCTGCGGGTGCGTAACGGGCTCAGCATGCACGGGCTCTCTCTGAACGTGCGTCCCAGGCTTTCCGAGTTCGAACGCATGGATGCCTGCGGCTATCCGGGTCTGGTCAGTACCTCGATGCACCGCCTCGGCGTGCGGGTCGATCCGGAGCGCGTTGCGACGCTGCTGGAAGCGCGGCTGGGGTTCTTGCTCGGCTGTCCGCCTGAAGTCGTGGATGTGCTGCCCGAACCGCTGATCCGGGTGCTCGCCCGGACGAGGTGACTGGCAAATCGTCCGTCCCGCGCTCCGTTCGCGCTGTGGACTGCGGGAGCCGGCGAGCCTCCTGCGGAGCAAAGGGGCGGCAGGCCGCCGCACTCCATGTGGCGCCTTGATCCCCCGGGGTGCCTTCGCAGCGGGTGTGACAGTCAGTCCTGGCCAGCGGCCGGCGACGGTTCGCCGACGATCTCCTGCGCCTGCAGGTCCGCGTGGTAGGAGGAGCGCACCATCGGTCCGCTGGCGACCTGCCGAAAGCCCATCTCGCGCGCACGTTCCGCGAGTTCGTCGAATTCGTGGGGCTCGAGGTAGCGTTCCACCGGCAGGTGGTGCCGGCTGGGCTGCAGGTACTGTCCCAGGGTCAGCATTTCGCAGCCGTGATCCCGGAGGTCCTGCAGCACCCGCAGCAGCTCCTCGCGCGTCTCGCCAATACCGAGCATCAGTCCCGATTTCGTCGGAATTCCGGGATGTTCCTCGCGGAAGGCCCGCAACAGTTCCAGGGAGCCGCGGTAATCCGAGCCGGGACGGGCCTTCCGATAGAGTCTCGGGACCGTTTCCAGGTTGTGGTTGAAGACATCGGGAGGCGCTTCGCGAAGAATCTGGAGGGCAGTGGACACGCGGCCCCGGAAATCCGGGACCAGGACCTCGATGCGGATCCCGGGATTTTGCTCACTCACGGCCCGGATGCAGGCAACGAAGTGCGCGGCACCCCCGTCGCGGAGGTCGTCGCGATCCACCGACGTGATCACGACATAGCGCAGGCCCATCGCCCGGATGGTTTCGGCCAGGTGACTCGGCTCGTCGGCGTCGAGGGGATTCGGGCGGCCGTGCGCCACGTCGCAGAACGGACAGCGACGCGTGCAGATGTCGCCCATGATCATGAAGGTGGCGGTCCCGTGCGCGAAACATTCCCCGAGGTTCGGGCAGCTGGCCTCCTCGCAGACCGTGTGCAGGCGCTGTTCGCGCAGGATGCGCTTGATCCGCTGCACGCCAGGATCCGCGTGGCTCTGTGCCCGGATCCAGCGCGGCTTGCGCAGCGGCTGCTCGGTGGGGGTGATCTTGACCGGAATGCGTGCGACCTTCTCCGCGGCGCGAAGCTTCTCTCCCTGCCGGGGGCGTTTCGGGGTCTCCATCGGGCGCTCCATCCGTGCTTTCGCCGTGCTCGGCGGCCATGTGCGGGATCACTATGCCACCCGTGCGAATCGCGTGCATCACACCGGGTGGTTGATCGGGTTGCCCGGCCCGCTGCAGCGTCCGAGAACGGTCATCCCTGTCGATGAAAATCTCCCTCCCTGCGCTTGCGGGGAGGGGAGAAATGCAAGACTTTCACGCTAACATCGCTTGCTGAACGTGATGTCCCCGTTCCAGTCGACCAGCCCGTGTTTGCGCAGCCAGGCATCGGCGTCGTCGCTGTCGCCAAAGAACCAGGCGGCGGTCGAGCCGAGCCGGAAGCTGTAGCCCCAGGCGTCCATGTCATCCATCAGCGCCTCGCGTCCGATGCCGGGCAGGTGGTCCGCGAGCAGGATCTGCAGCCGACAGACCGCCGACTCCTCGGGATCGTCGCCGCCGGCATCGGTATGCACGGCTGCACGGCGAGACGGATCCATGCAGATCAGGTGACAGGCCTCGTGAAGGGCCGAGTGCACCGGGGTATCCGGTCGGACGTGCAGCGTCGTTCCGACGACCCCGGCTTCGGGTTCGCCCCAGAAGCTGCCGGGCAGGTCGCCCCCGTCCGGATGCACCATCAGTTCGATCCCGAATCGTGCGAGCAGAACCCGCAGGTCGGGCAGATGCCGGGGGGTGCAACGATACCGGGCCGACGGGTGACCGGCTTCGTCTGCCCGTTCACCCGCCTCGGGAGCGCCTGCCGCCGCCATCAGGATCCGGCGTACTCCTCCGGGGTCATCGCGCGGATGGAAAGTGCGTGCACGGCACCGCTGGCGATCTCGTCGCGTACGGTGGCATAGACCGTCTGGTGTTTCTTCACCGCGTTCATGTCGGCGAACATCGGGCTGACCACCAGGGCCTCGAACTTGCCTTCGCCCCCGGTGACCTCGACCTTTTCGGCCTCGGGCAGGCGGGAACGGATGAGTTCGGCGACTTCGCTGGATTGCATCGGACATCTCCATGGACAGATGGGCAGGATGCGGCATCATAGCCAAATCGGCCATCCCCGACAGCCAGGCGCATCGTCCATCCGGACAACCGGCCGCGATCGGGCGCGGCCTGGCCCGAGGGCAGCGCGGCTGGAAACCGCTCCCGCGCCGGCCAGGGCCGGTCGTGAGGAACTAAGGCCAAAACGCTTGCACCAACGGCATAGAAACGTTTTTGGAGGGCACAGCCCAATGATCTTCAGACAGTTGTTCGAATCCGAGTCCGCGACCTACACCTACCTGCTCCACTGCCCCGACACCGGGACCACGGCGCTGATCGATCCGGTGATCGAGACCGTGGAACGCGATCTCGAGGTGCTGCAGCAACTCGGCCTGCGGCTCGACTACGCGATCGAGACGCATATCCACGCGGATCACATCACCGGCGGGCGCATGCTGCGCGAGCGCACCGGCTGCAAGCTTGCGGGCCCGGCGCTGGACGAGCTCCCCTGTCGCGACATCGGGCTGCGCGAGGGCGAGCCGATGCGCATCGGGAACCTGGTGCTGAATCCTCTCTACACCCCGGGGCATACCGACACCCACCACGCCTACCTGCTGGATCACGCTGGGCTGCCGATGCTGTTTTCCGGCGACGCGCTGCTGATCGAGGCCTGCGGGCGCACCGATTTCCAGTCCGGGGACGCTACCACGCTGTATCACTCCATTCACGACAAGTTCTTCGTGCTGCCCGACGAGACGCTGGTCTATCCCGCGCACGACTACGAGGATCGGCAGATCACCACGATCGGCCAGGAAAAGCTCCGGAATCCCCGTCTGGGCAAGGGCAGGAGCCTGGAGGAGTTCGTGCAGATCATGGATGGCATGGACCTGCCCTACCCGAAGAAGATCGACTGGGCCCTGCCGGGCAACGAGGGCTGCGGCATCTGCCCAGACAACCTGCCGCCGGAAAAGGAGCGGCTCTGCCAGCTCGACCGCCAGGGCTGACGCAGGCCGTTGCGGCGCCTGCTTCGGTGGCATTGATATACTTCCGATACGATCACGCGAAATTGCCGAGAGTGCCGAGAGTGCCGAGAAAACGCTGAACGGGTCGATGCCGCTGATGGTTCGACAGGATCACCACGAACGGGATCGTTCGCCCGCCGTTCGTCCTGATCCTGTCGAAGGAGATTGATCAGCGTTTCCCTAACAGCTTCGCGTCGCCACTGAAAGCCAGGAGGTTCGAGATGTCGGTAGCGTTGCTGCCTGCTGGTTCAGTCCGGATCGCGGGTCCATTCCGTTCGGGATGACGAGCGCCGCCCGCGGTCGCTGTTTGCGGGCGCTGGCGCTGGCCTCGATTTCGCTGCTGGCGACGTCGCCGGGGGCAGCCCCTGCCGAAGCCGGTTTCCAGCTGGACCTCGATGTCGGCGCAATGGTGCACGAGACCTTCGACGCTCGGAACCTGCGCGCGCGCGTGTCCTGGGTCGGTCGCGAACCTCGCTTCGATTTGCAGGCCGACCGCCTGCGTCTTCCCGATCCCGTCGGCGTGGTCGAGGATCTTCGCCTGAACTGCCCCCGCGTTGAGATGACCGCGCGGCGCCTCGCCTGTGCCGACGCCCGCCTGACGGCCCGAGGGGCCGGATGGGGACTGGATGCGGCGGCACTGCGCTTCGACTGGGACCGTGAGGCGGGCTCCGTCCGGTTTTCCGCGCCCTGGCCCGGTCTGTTCCGCGGGCAGGGTCGCGTCAGTGGGCTGGCTGGGGGAGGCGGGTTGCGCCTGGATTTCGATGTTGCCGGCATCGACCTGTCCTTGCTGCTGCAGTCCGGACTGGTCCCGGTCGAGCTGCCGGTGTCGGTTGACGCAGGGACGGTGGGGGTCTCGGGGCACATCGACACCCGGGGCCGGGTGCCGGGCGCGCAGCTGGATCTGACCGTTGCCGCGTTGGACTTCAGCGATCCTGCCGGGCTGCGTGCCGCCGAGGATCTGTCGATGTCGGGAACGCTGGTACACGGTGCCGCTGGCTACGAGGTTCAGGCCCGGTTTACTGAAGGCGCGGTATTTTTCGAACCGTGGTTTCTGGATTTCGCCGAGGTGGGCCCCGTGGCCGTTTCGCTGTCGTCCCTGCAGTTCATTCCGTCCGTCGCCGATCATCCGGGCTGGCATGCCGCCTCGGCAGAGGTGACGCTGGGCGGGCACACCCGCGTGAGCGGGACCGACCTGCGCTATTCCGGTGCACGGCTGGAGCAGGGCGGGATCGAATGGAACGCGCGGCGGCTCGATCTTGTAGGCACCTGGTTCGCAGAACCGCTACTCGCCGGCACGATCCTCGGCCGGACCCGTTTCGAGGGTGAGACGCACGGCTGGCTGCAGGTGTCGGGGGGCTGGGCCCGTGCGCTGGAGGCCTCCTGGCAGGGCCTCGGCCTGAGTGATGGTCTCGACCGGTTCGCGTTGCAGGGATCCGCCGGCAATGTCGCCTGGAGTGACTCGGAGGTCGGCCCGGAGTCCGTGCTGTATGTGGCCTCGGGCGAGGTTCTGGGGCTTCCCGTGGGTGCATTCGACATGCGTTTCCAGCTCGAACCCCGTGGATTCCGCCTGGTCGAGCCGCTGTTCGTGCCGGTATTGGACGGAGGTCCCGGCGTGGACAGCTTCCACCTCTCGGTAGGACCGGACGGACCCGAAATCGAGTTCGAGGGCGGGCTCCGCGCACTCAGCCTTGAGTTGCTGACCGAGATCCTCGGCTGGCCCCGGTTCGCGGGTCGGCTGGCCGGTATCATTCCACGCGTGTTCTACGACGCCGACGGACTGCGGGTCGACGGCCTGCTGCTGGTCCGGGTTTTCGACGGTGAGGTGGTGCTCAGCGGATTGCGCATCCGAAACCTGTTCGGGGTGGCCCCCGAGCTGGAGGTTTCCGCAAAGGTCCGCCGGCTGGATCTTGATCTGCTGACGAGCGCGTTCGACCTCGGCCGGGTCGAGGGCCGGCTGTCTGGTGCAGTCGAGAACCTGTTGCTGGTCGAATGGGTGCCGGAGCGCATGGGCTTCTTTCTGTCCACGCCCGAGGAAGATCCGGGACGCCGTCGCATCAGCCAAAGGGCGGTGGAGAACCTCACCGCTATTGGTGGTGGCGTGGAGGGAGCCCTGGCAGCCGCCTTTCTGAGGATCTTCGACGATTTCGCTTATAGCAGGCTGGGCTTCGGCTGCGAGCTCGAGGGCGAGGTTTGCGTCGCGAAGGGGGTTGCGGACCTGCAGGACGGGTCCTTCATTCTGGTTCAGGGCGGGGGTCTGCCGAGGATCGAGGTGATCGGCCACAACCGGCGGGTGGACTGGCCGGAACTGGTACGGCGCCTGAACGCCGTTCGAGAAGGTCCGGCGCCTGTTGTACAGTAATCAATGAGAACTGGATTCGAGGCAGCGCGGAGCAAAGTCCTTCGACAGGCTCAGGACGAACGGGATGTGTCCTTCGGCAGGTTCGGGCCGAGCGGCAGGGGGATGATCCCGTTCGTGGTGAGCCTGTCGAACCATGAACGGGATCGACTTGTTCGGTGCTTGCCTAACCCTATGCTGCGCCCTGCGCAGAGGAGAAGCTTCATGAGGGCCTTGCGTCGCATGTCCGTGGTGTTCCTGGTCGCGTTTCTGGCCAGCGCCTGTGTCACGATTCACATCTACTTCCCGGCGGCGGCCGCCGAGGAGGCGGCGCGGACCATCGTGCGCGATGTGCTCGAGGTCCAGGATCCACCTGGCAATGAACCTGGAGCGGCGCCCGAGCCTACGAGTCGCGGCGGCACGCCTTCTTCCATCCTGCCAGCAGTGGCCTGGGCGTTGGACCGCCTGGTGGCTCCGGCATCCGCCCAGACCCCGGATCTGCGCGTGGAGAGCCCGGCGATCAACCGCCTGCGGGCATCCATGCGCTCGCGCAACGCTGAACTCGCCCCCTACCTTCGCAGTGGTGCGATCGGCTTCGGGCGCGACGGGTACGTGGCGATCCGTGATCTCTCCGACGTCCCGTTACGCGAGCGCTCCCAGTTGCAGCGCCTCGTGAACGAGGAGAATGCCGACCGCAGGGCGTTGTACCGGGAAATCGCCCGGGCCAATGACCGTCCGGACTGGGAGACCAATATCCGCGAGACCTTTGCGCGGGTCTGGGTCGATGAGGCACCGTCGGGTTACTGGTACCAGGACGCGGGCGGCAACTGGCGCCAGAAGTGAGCCAGGCCCAAACCGAAACCGGTCGTCTGGAGCGTTGGCGCCAGCAGGCCGACGAACTGCTGAACCGCAAGGATCTCGCTGCGCTCCCGCGCAGCCAGGCACTCTTCGTTGGCATCCTTCGGGGCATGGCCGGCATCATCCGCGAGGCCACCGAGGGGCAGCTCACCCTGCGGGCGATGAGCCTGGTCTACACGACCCTGCTGTCGATGGTGCCGTTGCTGGCGCTGTCGTTTTCGGTGTTGAAGGCCTTCGGCGCCCACAACGCGGTGGAGCCGCTGATGCTGAACCTGCTCGAGCCCCTGGGCGAGCAGGGCGTGGAGCTCACGCAGAACGTGCTCGGCTTCGTCGACAACATGCGCGTTGGGGTTCTCGGCTTTGTGGGCCTGATTTTCCTCGTTTACACCGTGATCGCGCTCGTTCAGAAGATCGAGCAGGCGTTCAACGGAATCTGGCACGTCGAGGGCATGCGCAGTCTCGGTCAGCGCTTCAGCAATTATCTTTCCGTGATCCTGATTGGGCCGGTGCTGGTCGTTTCCGCCCTTGGCGTGACCGCAACGGTGATGTCCTCGGCGTTGATGCAGCGGGTCACGGCGGTCGAACCTTTCGGCACCCTGTTCGAGGCGGCGTCCAGCATGCTTCCGTTCGCGCTGATCGTGGCCGCATTCACGTTCATCTACATGTTCGTACCGAATACGCGTGTGCGCTTGCTGCCCGCGCTGATCGGGGCGGTGATCGCCGGGATTCTCTGGCAAGCGGTGGGCTGGGGCTTCGCGACGATCGTGGCCGGCTCCACGCGCTACGATGCGATCTACTCCGGCTTCGCGATCGTGATCCTGTTGCTGATCTGGGTCTATCTGGCCTGGTTGATCCTGCTGGTCGGGTCGAACATCGCCTTCTACATCCAGAACCCGGAATACATCCGGGTGCGCGGTGCCGGTCAGCCGCCCTCCGCGGCGATGCGGGAGCGCTTGGGACTGCACCTGATCGCGGAAGTGGGCCGGCGCTTCCTGGCGGGGGCGAAGGCGCCGACGCTGGATGACCTCGCGCACCGCCTGCAGGTGCCGAGCCGCGTGCTGGCCGGACCCGCCCTCGCGCTCGAGAAGTCGGGGCTACTGGTGGTCACGGGAGAGGACGACCCGCGGTATCTACCGGGCCGGGATCTGGCCGCGATCCTGGTGAACGAGGTCCTCAGCGTGCTGCGTCACCAGGAGGATGATCCGCTTTACCAGCGGATGGAGGGTCCGCGTGCGGTGGAATCTCTGGTCGATCGCGTCGAACGCTCGCGGTCGGAGGCGTTGGAATCGCTGACGCTGCGCGACCTGTTGACGGCTGGAGAGCAGGATCCGGTGCGTGCCGCCTGAGCTACCGGCCCGTGTGTCACTTGCGCGACTGGATCAGGAAGTAAACGCCTGCAGCAATGAAGATCGCGCCGATCGCCAGCGCGCCGACCCCACCCAGACTCTGCCCCTCGCTGACGGTCAGGCGACTGATGAAAACCTCGCCGGTGTACAGCGCGTAGCTGCCGATGCCGATCAGCACCAGCCCGACGATGACGAGTCCTTCATCGATCCGGCGTCGACTCATCTTCTGGGCCTCTTCATGTACGGTACATATAGTCCCGTGTGACCGGGACCGCGTCGTGGCGCTTGGCCATCTGCACGTGGAATACCACCTGGTCCCAGTAGCGGAAGGTGCCCTCGCAGGACGCGAGGTAAAACTCCCACATCCTGCAGAAGCGCTCGTCGAAGCGCTCGGCGACTTCGGCCCTGACCGACTCGAAACGCCGGTACCATTCCGCGAGGGTCTCCGCGTAGTGCAAGCGCCAGACCTCCAGGTCGGTGACCATCAGCGGTGTCTGTTCCAGTGCCGCAGAGAGTTCGGACAGGGCTGGCGTATAACCACCGGGGAAGATGTAACGACGCAGCCAGGCATTGGTCGTGCCGGGTCCGTTCGTGCGCCCGATGGTGTGCAACAGTGCGACGCCGTCTTCCTTTAGCAGATCGCTGAGCTGCCGGAAGAAGGCGGTGTAATAGGGTTGTCCGACATGCTCGAACATGCCGACGCTGACGATGCGGTCGTACTGCCCCTCGTGTTCCCGGTAGTCACGGAAGTGGAACGCCACCCGTTCATCCAGTCCACGCCGGGAGCATTCCTCCTGTGCGACGCGCAGTTGCTCCTGCGACAGCGTCAGGCCGTCCACCGACACGCCGTACTCGGACGCGAGGTGCATCGCGAGACCGCCCCAGCCGCTGCCGATGTCCAGCACGCGCATCCCGGGTTGCAGACGCAGTTTCAAAGCGATGTGACGGCACTTGGCGATCTGCGCCTCTTCGAGGGTCATGTCCGGGCGCTCGAAATACGCGCAGGAATAGAACATGCCCGTGTCGAGAAAGCGCCGGAACAGCCACTCGTCCAGGTCGTAGTGGTGGGACACGTTGCGATAGGCCCGGCGGATGCGGTTACCCTGCTGCAGCAGCTTGCGCACCATGTTCAGCGGATACCGACGCTGCTGGTCGAACATTTCCGCGAAGTTGTTCATCGTCAACTGGAGCAGGGCCCGCAGGCCCTCGTCGCCAGGCTTCCAGGCGCCTTCCATGTAGGTCTGGCCGAATTCAAAGCCGGGGTCGTAGGCGATGCGCCGGATCGTCGCCGGCTCGGTGAACAGAATGCTCGCCTCGGGCTGCCCGGATCCGAAGCGGCGCCGGGTGCCGTCCGGCAACTGCACGTGCAAGGTGCCTTCGCGAACGTATTCTTCGAGGAGTCCGAATAGCGTCATATCGTCATCCTTGAGGAATGGGTTGGTAACTGGCGGTGCTGACCCTTCCTTTATCCTAGCTCAACCGCCGGGCTCGAGCAGGCCGTGACGTTCCAGCAACCCGAGCAGCCCAGCGACGTGGGCCTGCAGCGTGG
>SKQM01000227.1 GCA_007119005.1 Thioalkalivibrio sp. | reverse complement strand
GCGGACGAGCGCAAGAACATCCGCGCACTGGTGGACGCCTACGCCGGCAGCGAATGGCTGCGCGCGCACGCCAACCTGCTGATCGTGGCCGGCAACCGGGACGACATCGCCGATCTGGACAAGGGCGCGCGGCAGGTGCTGAGGGACCTGTTGCTGCGCATCGACCGGTACGACCTGTACGGCAAGGTGGCCTATCCGAAGCATCACCAGAGCGACGACGTTCCCGACCTCTATCGGCTGGTCGCATCCACCCGCGGGGTGTTCGTGAACCCGGCACTCACCGAGCCCTTCGGTCTGACGATGATCGAGGCCGCGGCCAGCGGTGCGCCGATCGTCGCGACGAACGACGGTGGCCCGCAGGAGATCCTCTCCCGCTGCCACAACGGTGTGCTGGTGGATCCGCTGGACGCGCCCGGCATCGCGACCGCGATCGAGACCATTCTCGGCGATCGCCCGCTCTGGCGGCGTTTCTCCGAGCAGGGCCTCAAGGGTGTGCGCGAGCACTATTCCTGGGATGGGCACGCCGCGCGCTGCGTGCGCCTGATCAAGCAGCTGGGCCGAGAGGTGAAACGTGCCCGGCGCGAACAGCGTTCGGTGTCCGGAAGACTGGCGGGTGTCGACCGCGCCGTGCTAACCGACATCGACAACACGCTGATCGGTGACCCGGGCGCCTTGAAGGCGTTGCTTGCGTGGATCCGCAGGCATCGTGATCAGGTCGCGTTCGGGGTGGCCACCGGGCGCCGGCTGGACTCCGCGCAGGAGGCGCTTGCCCGGCACGGCGTACCGGCCCCCGACGTCTGGATCACCTCGGTCGGCGCCGAGATCTACTACGGGGCCGAGGCCACGCCGGACAAGGGCTGGGAACAGCACATCAGTCACCGCTGGGAACCCGACCAGCTGCGCGAAGTGCTCCTCGAAAGACCGGGGCTGTCCCTGCAGCCGGACGTGGATCAGCGCCGATTCAAGATCAGCTTCTTCGTGGACCCGGAGAAGTTCGAGGGTGTCCCCGCGCTGGAACGCCTCCTCTACCAGGCCGATCTGCACGCCCGCGTGATCCACTCGCACGATATGTTCCTCGACGTACTTCCGGTGCGGGCCTCCAAGGGCCTCGCCGTGCGTTACATCGCCCACAAGTGGGGTATTCCGCTCGAACAGGTGCTGGTCGCCGGCGATTCGGGCAACGACGAGGACATGCTGCGCGGTCGGCTGCTGGGGGCGGTGGTCGGCAATCACCATCCGGAATTGGACAAGCTGCGCGGGTACGAGCGCATCTACTTTGCCGAGGCGATGCACGCCCGGGGCATCCTGGAGGCAGTGGAACACTTCGACCTTCTGAACCGCTGCGACATCCCGGCAGCCGAGGCGGGTGCCGACAGGTGATCGGATGCCTCAGGGCCACGGCAGCAGCAGCCCGATTCCTGTCAATACGGTGACGATCTCGAAGGTTCGCTTCACCAGCAGGCTGCCGTAGCGGTGGGCCATCGACGCGCCCAGGTAACCACCGATGAAGCTGCCGATCAACAGGGCCGGAAGCCAGTCCCAGCGGACCTCGCCGAGGGTGCCAAGCACCACGGCACCGGTGCCGTTCCAGAACAGGCCGACCAGAACCAGCGTGTAGGCGACGGCCTGCGTGTAGGAAAGGCCATACCAGCGCACCAGCCACAGCGTGACCATCAGCCCGGTGCCGGACGTCAGCGATCCGTTCAGTACGCCGATCAGGAACAGGCCAAAGGCTCCGGTCAGCGCGTGCGCGGTGCCCCCGGCGACGGCCACCGTCTCCCGGCCAAGCTGCGGCCGGCGCCAGGAATACCAGCCGAGTCCGATCGTCAATATACCCAGCGCGATCTCGCCGGCGCGGGGCGGAATCTCCAACACCAGCAACGCCCCGAGCACCACGCCGGGCAAGCCGGTACCGAGGATCAGGACCAGCCGTTGGATTTCGAAGGTACTCTGCTTAAGATGTCGCAGGCTCGCGCCGATACCTAGTGCGACGGACGCGATCTTGTGCGTGGCCAGGGCGACCGGAAACGGAAGCCCGAGAAAGATCAGCGCCGGAAGCTGGAGCAGTCCGGCGCCGCCGCCAGCGAGCGCGGACAGGCCGTTCGCGACCAGTGCGATCAATACCAGAGCGAAGTGATCGAGGAGGGACATGAAGCAGACGATACGCATGTTGGCATTGCTGGTGCCATTGGTCGTGCTTCTGATTCCCCCTGTCGACGCGCGCATCTACCGCTGGGTCGACGATGCGGGCGTGGTGCACTACTCGACCACCCCGCCACCCTCCGCGGCCGAGCGGGAGCTGCGGATTCTCGACGGTGAGGGCCGACAGCGGCACGTTCGGCCCGCCCCACCGACGGCGGCGGATCGCGAGCGCGCAGCCGAGGCCCGTGAGCGCGAGCGGCAGGAGGCGGAACTGCGCGAACAGGAACAGGCGCAGCGCAAGGCCGAGGCCGCCGCGCGGCACGCTCGGGCGCGACAGCTGCGCGCCGCCTACGCCAATGTCGACGAGATCAGGCAGCAGCGCGACCGCCGGCTCGCGATGGTCGAGACCACCCTGATGCTCAGTGAACGCCAGGAAGCGACGCTGCAGAGCGAACTCGAGCGCATCGCCGGGCAGATGCGCAATAGTGCGCAGGTCGATAAGCAGACGATGGAGCGCTACCGCGAAGAGTTCGCGGATCTGGAGTCACGAATCCACCGCGAGTGGGCCTTCCAGCGCCGCCAGCGCGAGGTGTACGCCGAGATCATGGCCTCCGCCGAGGAGGATATGCGGGACTTCGAGCAGCTGGTGACGCAGGCGCAGCCCTGACCCGGGCGTATCAGCGGCTGATCAGCGTACCGACGCCTTCGTTGGTCAGCAGTTCGAGCAGCACCGCGTGCTCGACGCGGCCGTCGACGATGTGGGTCGCGGTGACGCCGCTGCGCACTGCGTCCAGCGCGCAGTGGATCTTCGGGATCATGCCTCCGTGGATCACGCCGCTGCGGACCATCTGGTCGACCTCGGCCGCGGTCAGGCGCGGGATTAGCTGGCCCTGCGCATCGAGCACGCCGGGCGTGTTGGTCAGCAGGAAGAGTTTCTCGGCGTCCAGCACTACCGCGAGCTTTTCCGCGGCGGTATCCGCGTTGATGTTGTAGGCGTTGCCCTCGCGGTCGAAGCCGATCGGCGCGATCACCGGGATGAACGCGCTGCGGTCGAGGTTGTGCACGATGGCAGGATCGACGCTCTCGACCTCGCCGACCAGGCCCAGGTCGACCGCGGTCAGGCCTTCGGGGCCGTTGATCTCGCGCAACGGGCGGGCCCGGATCATCTGCCCGTCCTTACCGGTGAGGCCCACCGCCTTACCGCCGTAATGGTTGATCAGCGCGACGATCTCCTGGTTCACCAGCCCGCCCAGGACCATCTGCACCACGTCCATCGTCTCGCGGTCGGTCACGCGCAGGCCGTGCACGAACTCCGAGACCTTGCCGAGCCGCTTCAGCAGCTGGCCGATCTGCGGTCCACCGCCGTGTACCACCACCGGGTTCACGCCGACCTGCTTCAGCAGCACCACGTCGCGGGCGAAACCGGCCTTCAGGTGCTCCTCGGTCATCGCGTTGCCGCCGTACTTGATCACGATGGTCTTGCCGGCGAAGCGCTGGATGTAGGGCAGCGCCTCGATCAGTACGTGGGCGACGGATTGTGCGGAGGTCTTGTCCATCGGGTATCCGGAAGGCAGCGGGTCAGGCGCGCATTCTAGCGTGAGCGGATCGTTCAGTGGCGGCCCGAGGAGCCGAAGCCACCGCTGCCACGATGGCTCTCGGCGAAGTCGTCGACCACGATGAACCGTGGCTGCAGCACCGGCACGATCACCAGTTGGGCGATGCGCTCGCCGACGGTGATCCGGAACGGCTGGTCGCCCCGGTTCCAGCAGGAGACCATCAGCGGACCCTGGTAGTCGGAATCGATCAGCCCGACCAGGTTGCCCAGCACGATCCCGTGCTTGTGGCCGAGGCCCGAGCGGGGCAGGATCAGCGCCGCGTAGCCGGGATCCTCGATATGGATCGCGATGCCGGTGGGAATGAGCAGTGCCGCTCCGGGCGCGAGTTCGTGGTCGGCGTCCAGCAGCGCCCGCAGGTCGACCCCGGCCGAACCTCCGGTCGCCGGCTGGGGTAGCGGGAAGTCCCGGCCGATTCGGGAATCCAGGATCTTGAGTGCGATTTCCGGTACGGGCATTCCCTGGGCTCCCTCTTTCAGTTCGAGTCGGTTTCCGCGCCGCTGGCCATGCGCTTGGCGATCAGTTCGATCAGGGCGCGGGCCAGATCGTCCTTCGGCTGTTCGGGGAACAGGCGCTCTCCGCCCGGCCAGAGCACGGTCAGTGAATTCTCCGGTGCGCCGATCGCCCTGCCCGCCGAGACATCGTTGGCGGCGATCATGTCCAGGCCCTTGCGTTCAAGTTTCACCCGGGCATTCTCTCGCAGTTCCGCGGTTTCGGCGGCGAAGCCGACCACGAACGGCCGTGGCCGGCGCGCAGCGACATCGGCCAGGATGTCCGGTGTACGGACCAGCTCCACGGTCATCTCCGCTGCGTTCTTCTTCAGCTTCTGGTCTGCCGCAGTTCGGGGCCGGTAATCGGCCACGGCGGCCGCAGCGATGAAGAGATCGACGCCCTCGATGTGCCGCAGAACCGCGGCGTGCATGGATTCGGCGGTGTCGGCCGCCACCGTGTTCACCCCGGCGGGCAGGGCGACACCCAATGGCCCGTGCACCATGCGGACCTCAGCCCCGGCATCGCGCGCCGCGGCGGCCAGTGCAACGCCCATCCGGCCCGAACTGCGGTTGCCGATGAAGCGTACCGGGTCGATCGGCTCCTGCGTCGGGCCGGCGGTGATCAGCACCCGCTTCCCGGTCAGCGGACCGGTTCCGGGTCCGAGCAGGGCGTGCAGGATCGCCTGAGGTTCCGCCATCCGGCCCGCGCCGGTCTCGCCGCAGGCCTGTCCTCCGGTACCGGGCCCCACCATCCGGACGCCGCGCTGCTGAAGCAGGCGGTGATTGGCCTGCGTCGCAGGGTGTTCCCACATCACCCGGTTCATCGCCGGCGCAAGCAGCATCGGTGCCTCGGTCGCGAGGCAGATCGTGGTCAGCAGATCGTCGGCCAGGCCGGCGGCGAGCCGGGCCATCAGGTCGGCGGTGGCAGGCGCGATCACCACCCGGTCCGCCCAGCGGGCCAGCGCAATGTGATCCATGCCACTCTCCGCCTCGGCGTCGAGCAGATCGACGCGCACCGGATGCCCGGACAGCGCCTGAAAGGTCAGCGGCGTGACGAACGCGGCCCCCGCGCGCGTCATCACCACCCGCACCGCGCAGCCAGCTTCGCGCAACCGCCGCACCAGTTCGCAGCTCTTGTACGCCGCGATCCCGCCGCCGATGCCCAACAGGACCTTGAGTTCCGCCCCTTTTTCCATCGGCGAAGCTTACCGCAGTCGGTGTTTAAGGGCATGGTGGAAGGATTTTACATCTGTCCCCTTCGGGTTGTGGTCCT
>SKQM01000047.1 GCA_007119005.1 Thioalkalivibrio sp. | reverse complement strand
CGCTGGTGACCGCGCTCGGCATCGGCCTGGCCACGCACATCGAGGGGCGCAACGTGATGATCGACGGCTTCGGCCTGATCGCGTTCGCCTCGATCTTTCCGATAATATCCGTGATGCTCTACGCCATTGCGGTTGAACTCGCCAACCGATGGAGAGGTACCGAATCATGAAATTTGCGATGCTCGTCGCGATCGTCGCGGACGAACTCGAGGAAAAGGCCATCGACATCGCCAAGAAGGCGGGCGCCGGTGGCGTGACTCTGCTCGACGCCCGCGGGATTGGCGCGAAGGAAAAAAAGACCTTTTTCGGCCTGACCTACGAGGGTTCGCAGAGTGTGCTGATCTGCGTGCTGGAAAAGAAGCTGTCGCTGGGCGTGATGAAGGCGCTGACGGTGGAGCTCGAGCTGGCGAAACACTCCAAGGGCGTGGTCTTCACCGTGCCCCTGGATCACATCGCCGGCATCGACACCCGGCAGCTCGAGAGTTTCGAGGAGCGGATCAGGGACGAGATCTGAGCGCGGTGTGTCCTGCGGCGATGCCGGCTGGCCCGTCGCATCGTCGGGCACGCCATTCCGACACCCGTTGAGGGATCGATTCAAGCCCCTGGAGGCAACATGCTGGTCAAGGACATCATGCAGACCGAGGTGGTCACCATCTCGCCGCTCGCCACGCTGCGCGAGGCCATGGCGAAGATGCGGCGCCACAAGGTGAAGTCGCTGGTGGTCGAGCGGCGCGACGAACACGACGCCTACGGGATGATCACCTACTCGGCGATCCTGCGCACGATCGTGTCGGAGGAGGGGGACATCGACCTGATCAACGTCTACGATGTATGTACCAAACCGGCGCTGATCGTTCCGCAGATGATGGACGTGAAATACGTGGCCCGGATGATGATCGCCCAGTTCCAGCGCAGGGTGGTGGTGCTCGAGAGCGGCCATCTCGTGGGGCTGGTGACGATGAACGACATCGTCGGCGAGGTGCTCGCGTGGGCAGAGGAAAGCCACATCGAGGGCGTCAGGGAGTAGGTGAGCCTTTCATGGAGGCCCGTGATGCAAGCGCGCGTCGGCGACTCCTTCGAGAACTCGATCCCTCCCCTGATCGAGCGCTGGGAACATTTTCCGCACGAGGCGGACATGGGTGTGCGCGGGTTTGGCCGCACCCTGGGCGAGTCCTTTGCGGCGGCCGCCACGGCGATGACCGCCATCATTACCGAACCCGCGCAGATCGAACCCAGGCAGCTCTTCCGGTTTGACTGTTCCGGTTCGGACCCCGAGTTGCTCCTCTACGACTTCCTGAATGCACTGGTGTACGAAATGGCCGTCGAAGGACGGCTGTTTGGCCGGTTCCGTGTGGAGGTCGATGGGGAAACGCTGAACGCCGAAGCCTGGGGCGAGCCGGTGGACCGGCTGCGCCATCAGCCGACGGTGGAGATCAAGGGCGCGACCTTCACCCAGCTTGCGGTGCGACAGGCGGAGCAGGATCTGTGGATCGCCCAGTGCGTGCTGGACATCTGACGCCGCCGGATCGACCCGACGCGGAGACAGGACATCATGGATATCAACCGCTTCACCCAGCTTTCCGACACCGCCTGGCAACTCGAGCCGACGGGGCCAATGCGGGTGCCGGCCATCATTTATGCGGATGCCGATCTGTTGGCCGAGATGGACGACAAGGTGGGCGAACAGGCCTCGAATGTGGCGATGCTGCCGGGCATCGTGCAGGCATCGTACGCGATGCCGGACGCTCATTGGGGGTACGGTTTCCCGATCGGAGGCGTTGCTGCGTTCGATGCCGATGCGGGTGGGGTGGTGTCCGCCGGCGGCGTCGGTTTCGACGTTTCCTGCGGCGTGCGCACCATGGTCACCGGTCTTGCGCAGGAAGCGATCGAGTCGGTCAAGGGTGATCTCGCGGACGCGCTGTTCGAGGCGATTCCCGCCGGGGTAGGGAGTACGGGACTGATTCATCTGCAGGACCGGCAGATGACCGACATGCTGCGGGGTGGTGCCGCGTGGGCGGTGGAGCAGGGCTATGGTGAGACCGCGGACCTGCAGCGCATCGAGGAGCGGGGCCAGATGGCCGGGGCGGAACCGGCGGCCGTGTCGCAGCAGGCGCGCAAGCGGCAGCGCAAGGAAATGGGCACGCTGGGCTCCGGCAATCATTACCTCGAAGTGCAGCGTGTCGTGCAGATCTACGATCCCTCGGTCGCCCGCGCGTTCGGTCTGGTGGAGGGCGAGATCGTGGTGTCGATCCACTGCGGTTCGCGCGGCCTGGGGCACCAGATCGGAACCGAATTCCTGCGTGAGATGGCCGTGGCGGCCGAGGGCCACGGGATCCATTTGCCGGATCGCGAACTGGCCTGCGCACCGATCCATTCCGAGGTCGGCCAGCGCTATCTGGGCGCGATGCGCTCCGCGATCAACTGCGCACTCGCAAACCGGCAGATCCTGACGCACCTGACGCGCGAGGTGTTCGCGACCTTCTTCCTGCACAACGAGCTGAGGCTTCTCTACGACGTCTCACACAACACCTGCAAGACCGAACGCCATCGGGTGGATGGCCGCGAGCGGGAACTCTACGTCCATCGCAAGGGAGCGACCCGGGCGTTCGGACCTGGACATCCCGATCTGCCGGAGGCTCTGCGCGAGGTCGGCCAGCCGGTGCTGATCGGGGGCTCGATGGGCACCGCCTCGTACATCCTGGTTGGTACCAACGAGGGTGAGAAGCTCTCGTTCAACTCCGCCTGCCACGGCGCGGGGCGTGCGATGAGCCGCCACCAGGCGACGCGCCAGTGGCGCGGTCGCGAACTGGTCGACGAACTGGCCGACCGTGGCATCCTGATCCGCAGTCCCAGCCTGCGCGGTGTCGCCGAGGAAGCGCCCGGTGCCTACAAGGACGTGAGCCGCGTGGTCCAGGCCAGCCACGATGCCGGCCTGGCCCGAATGGTGGCGCGCGTCGAGCCGATGGTCTGCATCAAGGGCTGAGTCGCTTAACGCAAAGCGGTCTCAGGGGTTTGCCTCCAGGAACAGGTACGTGCGATTGACGTTCGCACGGTGCCAGGCGTCGTAGTGCAGCAGGTGCTGGAACCGGGGCAGGTCGGCGATGCGCTCCACGGTCTCGTCGAGCGTCTCCCACGCTTCGATCCCGGCCCGCACCTCGCGAACGACCAGCTCCAGGTAGTCGCCCGCATCGCGCCGGGCGGTGGCCATGTCGGTGGCCGCACCGTGACCTGGTACCACGATGCCGGGGTTCAGTTCTTCGAGCTTGCGGAAATTCTCCAGCTTCCCGACCGGGTTGCTCTCCGGCTGGATGCCCAGCAGGCGCTCGGTGCAGACGAAGTCTCCGGTGCACACGAGGTCCTCACCCGGCAGGTACAGCATGATGTCCCCCGGAAAGTGAGCGTCGGCAACATAGATCAGTTCGAACGCGACGCCGCCGATTTCGACCTGATGATGATCGGCATCGATCGGGGCCGATGCGGTCACCGGTTCGGTTCCGGCCACCGTTTCTTCGCCCAGAGTGCGGATCGAACGGTTCGTGTGCGGCGTACCAGACCCTCGCCGCACGTCGGGACGGGCTAGAATTCGGTGCGAGGCATTCGCTGCCACCGGGGATGCCATCACAGTCATCAACCAGCCAACCAATGGGAGCCAACGCATGCCGCTCGGCGCTGAGCATCTGCGACATTGGTCGTTGCCACTCGCGATCGCTCTGCTGGCCGTCACCCTGCAATCGATTGGCGGACAAGAGTGGCTTCGGCTCGAACGCGAACAGGCGTGGGCCGAGCCGTGGCGGCTGTTCGGGGCCCACTTCGTGCACGTGGGATGGAACCATCTCGGGCTCAATCTCGCGGGGTTGGTCCTCTTGTGGCTGCTCCTGGGGGACACCCTCAGGCCCCTGGGTTGGGCATTGGGCGTTGTGGTCCTGGCCCTGGGGGTGAGCATCGGTTTGCTCTGCTGTTCACCGGCGGTGGGATGGTACGTCGGCTTCTCGGGTGTGCTGCACGGCCTGTTCGCCGCAGCCGCGGTAGTGAGCCTCCGGCGCCTGACCCCGCTCGCGCTGGCCATTCTGGTCGTTCTGGTCGTGAAACTACTGGCCGAGCAACTCGGGGCGGGGGACCCCCTCACCGCGGAGTTGATTGGCGGTGCGGTGATCGTGGATGCGCATCTCTACGGCGTGCTGCTGGGGCTCGGCTACGGCGTGTTTCTGCTCCTGCTCGTACTCGCGCCGCGTTCCTCGGCCTCATGAGGCATTCGAGAGGATGCGTCCGGACCGCGCTTCCGCGGGCGTTCGAGCGGGGCATGCACTCGTCTGTACGTGGAACCAGGGTGAGTCGACGAAGTGCCGGGTCACCAGCGAAATCTCGGGCCGGTTGCCGGTGTGATCCAGCAGACGCACCCCGTGCTTGTCACCGATCAGCCGGTTCACCTCGCTCGACGGGTTGGTGAGGTCGCCGAAGAAGCGCGCTTTCGGCGGGCCGGTGCGCACGCAGGCGGGCCCGTATGGCCCGGGTATCGACTAGACTGAAATCATGATCAGAAGAAGGGAATTCCTGGCCTCGGGCCTGCTGCTCAGCGGGCTGTTCCGGGTTGCGGCCGTGCAGTCGGCCGAGCCGTACCGCATCGGGCTCACCCCGGTCCTGCTCGAGGATCGGGTCGCGTTTCTGAAGAGATGGCGCGCCTACCTCGCAGAGAAGCTGGGCGCACCCGTCGAATTCGTGCAGCGCGCCAGCTACCAGGAAATCACGGATTTACTGCTGCGCGGTCACCTGGACCTGGCCTGGCTGTGCGGCTATCCCTATGCCCTGCACGCCGACCGCCTCGGTCTGCTGGCGATCCCGCTGTACGCGGGTCGGCCGCTGTACCGAAGCTACATCCTGGTATGGGACGAGGACTCCACCTCGAGGGCGCTGACGGATCTGGAAGGGCGCATCTTCGCCTTCTCCGACCCGCTGTCCAACTCGGGATACCTGTTCCCCCAATACGTTCTCTCGGTTCTACAGTTCCGACCCGAGCAGTTCTTTCGGCGAACTTTCTTCACCTGGTCGCATCGTCGCGTGATCGAGGCCGTCGCGGCCGGGCTGGCCGAGGCCGGGGCGGTGGATGGCTATGTCTGGGACATGCTCTCGCGGCAGCGTCCCGATATCACGGACCGTACCCGGATCGTGGAGCGGTCGCCGTATTTCGGCTTCCCGCCGCTGGTGACGGGCACCCAGCTGCCGCCCGCGCGCCGCGAGAAATTGTCGGAGCTGTTCCTGACCATGCACGAGGATCCGGAGGGGCGGGACCTGCTCGAGCAGCTGGGCCTGACCGGCTTCACCCGGGGGGAGCGCAGTGACTTTGACGACATCCTGCTGATGGCGGAGGAACTGCGGCGTGTTTGACCCGACCCTGCCCAACCTCAGTCTTCGCTACAAGCTCCCGTTGCAGGCTTCGGCGCTGGTCCTGATTACGGCGCTGCTGCTGACCAGCGCCATTCTGGTACGTGAATACCAGCAGAGCCGGCAGGACCTGTTCAACAGCGCCGAGAGTACGGCGAGGCTGTTGGCGACGACGCTGGTGCAGCCGTTGATCCACGACGATCTCTGGCGCGTCT
>SKQM01000013.1 GCA_007119005.1 Thioalkalivibrio sp. | reverse complement strand
TCACCGGTCTGTCGAACGACCTCTACGCGCAGATCGGAATCGTGGTGCTGATCGGGCTCGCGGCGAAGAACGCGATCCTGATCGTCGAGTTCTCGATGGAAGAGCGCAGGAACGGCGTGCCCATCCTGGATGCAGCGACCAACGGCGCGCGCCTGCGCATCCGCGCGGTGCTGATGACCAGCTTCGCGTTCATCATGGGCCTGGTACCGCTGATCACAGCGACCGGCGCCGGCGAGGCCAGCCAGAGGGGCGTGGGCACCGCGGTGTTCGGCGGCATGCTCGCGGCCGCCATCGTCGGCGTGTTCCTGATCCCGATGCTCTACGTCGTCTTCCAGCGCCTGCGCGAGCGCTTCCATGGCACCGCAAAGGCCGACACGGCCGAACAACCGGGCACGTCCTGAATTCCGGCTCTCGGGAACCCCGTCACCGCGGCCCGGTCAGCCGCATCGGGTCGAGAAGAGCGGCGAGCCGATCGCGCTCGATGCCGGTTTCTTCTGCGGCCACGTCGACAATCGGGCGCCCCGATTCGTAGGCCATTTTCGCGATCCGCGCCCCGGCCTCGTAGCCGATTTCCGCGTTCAGCGCGGTGACCAGGATCGGATTGCGCGCGAGTGCCGCCTCGAGGTGAACCCGGTTCACCGTGAAACCCGCAATCGCGCCATCGGCCAGGTGTTCCATCGACCCGGCAAGCAGGTGGATCTGGGTCAGTAGATTGTCGGCGATCAGTGGCAGCATCACGTTCAGCTGAAAGCTGCCCGACTGGGCGGCGAGACTGATCGCCGCGTCGAGCCCCGTCACCTGCACGCAGGCCATCAGCACCGCCTCGGGGATCACCGGGTTCACCTTCCCCGGCATGATCGAACTGCCCGGCTGAAGTGCTGGCAGTGCAATCTCGGCCAACCCGGTCAGCGGACCCGAGTTCATCCAGCGCAGATCGTTCGCGATCTTCAGCAGCGTGGTCGCCAGCGTTCGCAGCTGACCCGAGAGCTCGGCCGCCGTGTCCTGGCTCGCCAGCGCCGCGAAGCCGTTGCCCTGGCGTACGAAAGCCACGTCCAGCCGCTGGGACAGGCGCCGGGCGACCCGCTCGCCGAAGCCCTCGGGTGCGTTGATGCCGGTGCCGACCGCGGTTGCACCGATCGCGAGCTTGGTCAACCGGCGCCGCACCTCGTCCAGTCTTGCCTCACCAAGTTCGAGCTGCGTGCGCCAGCCGGACAGTTCCTGGTCGAGCCGGATCGGCATTGCATCCATCAGGTGCGTACGGCCGGTCTTCACCACGTCCGCCAGTTCCCGTTCCCGGCGGGCGATCACCGCGATCAGATGGCGCAACGCCGGCCGCAGCTGCTGCTCGAGCTCCATCGCAGCCGCCACGTGGATCGCGGTCGGGATCACGTCGTTCGAACTCTGGCCGCGGTTCACGTGGTCATTCGGGTGAACGGGCATTCCGGAGGCGGCCGCGATGTGGGCGATCACCTCGTTCATGTTCATGTTGGTGCTGGTGCCGGAGCCGGTCTGGTAGACATCGATCGGGAACGCCTCCCGGTGCTGACCCAGCGCGATCGCGTCGGCTGCCTCGACGATGGCTGCGGACTGTTCGGTCGTCAGGATCCCGAGTTCCAGGTTCACCTCGGCGCAGGCCGCCTTGATCTGCGCCAAGGCACGGATGAAGGCTTCCGGCAACGGCCGGCCAGCGATCCGGAAGTTGTCGACCGCCCGCTGCGTCTGTGCGCCCCAAGGCGCGTCGGCGCGGATCTGGACCGGCCCCATGCTGTCGTGTTCGGTGCGGCGGTCGTCGTTGGCCATGATTGCGCTCCGAAGCAAGTGAACTTCCATTCTATCCCCGCCGCTGCCCTGGTGGAGCGACTTCCGGTTCGGGCACAGCCCGGCGCCGATCGCGGCTGGAAGTCGCTGCCACCGGATGCCCGGCCTGAACCTGGTTTGATCCGCGCTATAATCGCCGGCCCGAATGCGATCGCCCCGGAGCCACTGATGACTCTGTCCCCGCTCACTGCCGTCAGTCCGGTCGATGGCCGTTACGCCCGCCACACCGAGGCACTGCGCGCCCATTTCAGCGAGCAGGCGCTGATGCAGGCCCGGGTCCGGGTGGAGATCGCCTGGCTGAAGGCGCTCGCCGAGGAACCCGCGATCAAGGAAGTCCCGGCGCTTGGCCCCGATGCTGCAGCCTTCCTCGACCGCATCGCGGGTGAATTCGACACCCCGGATGCCGAACGCGTGAAAGCCATCGAGGCCACCACGAATCACGACGTGAAGGCGATCGAGTACTACATCAAGGAACGCATGGCGGAACACACCGGCCTCGCCGGGCAGATCGAGTTCGTGCACTTCGCCTGCACCTCGGAGGACATCAACAACCTGGCCTATGCGCTGATGGTGCGCGAGGCGCGAGATGCCGTGATGCTGCCCGTGCTGCGCGAGCTCTCCGGGGCCCTTGCCTCACTCGGGCACGATCTCGCCGGCCAGGCAATGCTGGCGCGAACCCACGGCCAACCCGCGTCACCCACCACCCTGGGCAAGGAACTGGCGAACGTCGTCGCGCGCCTGGACCGGCAGCTCGCCCAGCTTGCGGGCTCAACGATCCTCGGCAAGATCAACGGCGCGGTGGGCAATTTCAACGCCCACGTGGTCACTTACCCCGAGGTCGACTGGCCGGCCCTGTCCGCGCGCATGATCCGGGGCCTGGGAATCGAACCGAACCCCTACACCACGCAGATCGAACCGCATGACTTTCTCGCCGAACTGTTCCACGCACTGACGCGGCTGAACACGGTGCTGATCGACGTCAGCCGCGACATCTGGGGCTACATCTCCGCCGGCTATTTCCGGCAGCGCGTGGTCGCGGGCGAGGTCGGTTCGTCGACCATGCCGCACAAGGTCAACCCGATTGATTTCGAAAATGCCGAGGGCAACCTGGGCCTGGCGAACGCGTTGCTCGACCACCTGGCCAGCAAGCTGCCGATCTCCCGTTTCCAGCGCGACCTGACGGACTCCACGGTACTGCGGAATATTGGCGTCGGCTTCGCCTGGTCCCTGATCGCCTATCGCTCGTTCATCCGCGGGCTGGGCAAGCTGGACGCGGACCCGGTGCGCATGCAGGCGGACCTGGACGCGAACTGGGAGGTACTCGCCGAAGCGGTTCAGACCGTGATGCGCCGCCACGGCGTCGAGGCCCCTTACGAGAAATTGAAGGGGCTGACCCGCGGCCAGCGCGTGTCCGCCGAGCGCCTCCGGGAATTCATCGACGGCCTGGAGATCCCCGAGGACGCCCGCGCCCGTCTGCGCGAACTGACCCCGGCCAGCTACATCGGGCTGGCCACCGAACTCGCCAGCCAGCTTCGGAACCGGGCATAGCGTGACCACGGCCGCAGCACCCCCGCTCGGCGGGCTCGGTCCCGCCGCATTCCTGCGCGAGTATTGGCAACGACGCCCGTTGTTGATCCGCAACGCGATCCCCGGCTTCCGCAATCCGATCACTGCCGACGAGCTCGCCGGACTGGCCTGCGAACCGGGCGTGCGCTCGCGGATCGTGCTCGGGCACCCGGACCGCAGGGACTGGAGCGTGGAATACGGACCGTTCGATCCGGAGCGGTTCGCGCAGCTACCCGACACCGCCTGGACCCTGCTGGTTTCCGAGGTTGAGCACTACTGGCCCCAAGGCCCGGAGTGGCTGCGCCAGTTCGATTTCATTCCGCGCTGGCGCCGCGACGATCTGATGATCTCCTACGCAGCCCGTGACGGTTCCGTCGGCCCGCATATCGATGCCTACGACGTGTTCCTCTTCCAGGCCCAGGGGCGCCGACGCTGGCAGATCCAGGAGCCGCCTCCCATATCCCCGGTCTGTCTGCCCGCGCTCCCCCTCGCGATCCTGAGACGGTTCGACGCAACCGCCGAATGGGTGCTGGAGCCCGGGGACATGCTCTACCTGCCGCCCGGCGTCCCCCACCTGGGCATGTCCCTCGACGACGAGTGCATGACCTGGTCGATCGGGTTTCGCGCACCGGCCTGGCGCGACCTCGTGGGTGCATTCCTCGAAGACCGGCTCGAATCGGTGGGCCCGGAACGCATCGAAGACCCGGGGCGGGACATCTCGCCGAACCCCCACGAACTCGCCCACGGGGACCTGACCGCACTGCGCTCAGGTCTGCTCGAACAACTCCGCCTGCAACCGGCGGAACTGGAACGGTTTCTGGGTGAGTTTCTCAGTCGCCCGCAGCAGGAGCCGCCGCCGGAGAGCGAGCCGGGTGCGGATGAAGAAGCAAATCCGGCCAGACTGGATTTCGCCACGCGGTACCGCTTCGATCCCGACCTGAAACGCTACTGGATCCGGAGCGATGCCGGAATCGTGCTGTTCGTCGCCGGGCAATCCTTGACCGCACCGGGCTTTTCCGTAGCCGTCGCCGAGTCTTTCTGTTCCACCGACACCATCGTGCCGGAGGACTGGGCCCGCGCCCTGCCCGAGCTGGTGCCCGTGCTCGAGAACCTCCTGACCCGTGCCCTCCTCGAACCCGATGACTGAACCCCGGAGTTCGGGAGGTCGTTCCCGCCGTCCGGCCGCGGCGTCCGGTCCACCCCCGGGCGATGCGGCCGCAAGCCGCGGCACTCCATGGCATCCTTGACCGATTTGGCGCTGGCAGGGTATTTTTCCGCGGCTACGGGGCCAACCGCTTCCCCTCGTTCCCGCCGCGCGACATCGGTCTGCAGTCCTCTCTCTGGTGCACGGTTTTGGCGCGGGCGGCGGACGGATTGCACCATGCCGATGCGCCTCCGTCCGTGCCGGTGCCTCCGATCGCCACAAGACGTATCGCGGAAATGGCACGAATGCTGCGTGACGAATAGGCTAACGATTCGTGGGACGGCGCGGGATTGGTCGATGCCGCCCCCGTGGCCACGGATTCCGTGCACACGTGTCCGACAACGAGCAGGTATCAACGAGGTCCAACGATGAGCTTTCACGCCCTTCCCCCCGCGCAGGGGATGTACGACCCTGCCCTCGAACGAGATTCCTGCGGCGTCGGGTTCGTCTGCCACATCAAGAATGACAAGAGCCACCGGATCGTGGCGCAAGGGCTCGAACTCCTCGAGCGCCTGCACCACCGCGGCGCGGTCGGTGCCGACCCGAAGGCCGGCGATGGCGCCGGCATCCTGGTGCAGATGCCGGATGCCTTCCTGCGCGAGGTGGTGGACTTCGACCTGCCCCCGGCCGGCCAGTACGGAGTCGGCATGGTGTTCCTGCCGCGCGACGCGAAGCCCCGTGCGGACATGGAGGCCATCATCAACCGGCACATCGAGACCGGAGGCCAGACCGTTCTGGGCTGGCGCGACGTACCCGTCGACAACAGCGACCTGGGCGAGACGGTGCGCCCCAGCGAGCCGGTCGTGCGCCAGGTCTTCGTTGGCTGTGATCCGACCTGTGCGGACCAGGACGCCTTCGAACGCAAGCTTTTCGTGATCCGCAAGCGCATGGACAATGAAATCCGTGCGGCCGGTTACGAAAAGACCGCCTATTACGTGACCTCGATGTCCTCGCGCACCCTGAATTACAAGGGCATGCTGCTCGCCTACCAGGTCGGCAACTACTTCAAGGACCTGCGCGACGAACGCTTCGCCAGTGCGCTGGCGCTGGTGCACCAGCGTTTCTCGACCAACACCTTCCCGACCT
>SKQM01000213.1 GCA_007119005.1 Thioalkalivibrio sp. | reverse complement strand
CCTCCTGGTAGCGCATTGCGGCATCGTAGATCGGCATCTCCTGGCCCTCCGGAAGATGCAGGGTGACGCCGCCCTCGGTGCCGGGCGCGAGCAGGTTGCGCAGGCGTACGTTGGCGAAGGTGCCGCGCCTCATCACCTCGTGGTTGCCGCGGCGCGAGCCATACGAGTTGAAGTCGGCGGGTTTGACGCCCTTCGATTCGAGATAACGGCCCGCCGGGCTGTCCTTGGCGATGGAGCCGGCCGGTGAGATGTGGTCGGTGGTCACCGAGTCGCCCAGCAGCGCCAGCACACGCGCGCCCTGGATGTCGTGCCAGGGCATAGGCGTCATGCCCATGCCCTTGAAGTAGGGCGGATTGCGCACATAGGTGGAGTCTTCCTGCCACTCGTAGCGCTGGCCCTGCGGGGCCTCGAGGTTTTTCCAGCGGTCCTCGCCGGAGTACAGATCCCCGTAGGCGCTGGTGAAGCTGCCGGCGCCCACGTGGCTGGCGACTTCCTGACGCACCTCTTCCGTGGTGGGCCAGATGTCTTTCAGGTAGATCGCGCGGCCCTCGGCGTTTTCGCCGATGGGGTCGTTGTAGAGGTCGATATTGCTGCGTCCGGCCAGCGCATAGGCGACCACCAGCGGCGGCGAGGCAAGGAAGTTCATCTGCACCTCGGAATGGATGCGCCCCTCGAAGTTGCGGTTGCCGGAGAGCACCGAGCTGACAATCAGGTCGTCCTTGATGATGGCCTCGCTGATCGGCTCCGGCAGCGGGCCGGAGTTGCCGATGCAGGTGGTGCAGCCGTAACCCACTACATGGAAGCCCAGGTGCTCGAGGTCCTTCAGCAGGCCGGACTTCTCCAGATAATCGGTTACCACGCGCGAGCCGGGGGCCAGGGAAGTCTTCACCCACGGCTTCACCTGCAGGCCCAGTTCGCGGGCCTTGCGGGCGACCAGACCGGCACCCAGCATCACGGACGGATTGGAGGTGTTGGTGCAGGAGGTGATCGCCGCAATCACGATGTCGCCGTGATCGAGGGTGAAGGTCTCGCCGTCCATCTCGATGGCGGTGTGGTGCGGTTCCTCCGCCTGGTGCTCCACGCCCACGGCGGTATGCCCGCCCTCGGCGGCGAAGCGTTCCGCCTCGTCCGGCTCGTCGCTACCGCTGTCGCGTTCCTTCAGCATGGTGTCCAGGTGGCGGCTGATGGTGGCGCCGGCCTCGCTCAACGGGATGCGGTCCTGAGGGCGCTTGGGCCCGGCCAGGCTCGGTTCCACGGTGGACAGGTCCAGTTCCAGCATGTCGCTGTAGCGGGCGATCGGGGCGCTGTCGTCACGCCACAGGCCCTGGGCCTTCGCGTAGGCCTCGATGAACTCGATGTGCCCGGCCTCGCGGCCGGTCAGACGGAGGTAGGTCAGGGTTTCCTCGTCGATCGGGAAGATGCCGCAGGTCGCGCCGTATTCCGGGGCCATGTTGGCGATGGTCGCGCGATCGGCCAGCGGCAGGTCGGCCAGGCCGTCGCCGAAGAACTCGACGAACTTCCCGACCACGCCCTGCTTGCGCAGCATCTCGACGATCACCAGTACGAGGTCGGTCGCGGTGGCCCCCTCGGCCAGCTTGCCGGTCAGGCGGAAGCCCACCACCTGCGGGATCAGCATGGAGATGGGCTGGCCGAGCATCGCGGCCTCGGCCTCGATGCCGCCCACGCCCCAGCCGAGCACGCCGAGGCCGTTGATCATGGTGGTGTGGGAGTCGGTACCGACCAGGGTGTCGGGATAGGCCATGCAGCCGCCCTCGGCCTTGTCGTCCACGAACACGGTGCGGGCCAGGTACTCCAGGTTGACCTGGTGCACGATGCCGGTATCGGGCGGCACGACCTTGAAGGTATCAAAGGCCTGCTGACCCCACTTGAGGAAGCTGTAGCGTTCGCGGTTGCGCGAGTATTCCAGCTCCGCGTTCAGGTTCATCGCGTTGGCGTTGCCGTGCGCGTCCACCTGGACCGAGTGGTCGATGACCAGCTCCGCCGGCTGCAGCGGGGTGATCTTCTTGGGATCCCCGCCCAGGGCCTCCATGGCATCGCGCATCGCGGCCAGATCGACAACCGCCGGGACGCCGGTGAAGTCCTGCAGCAGCACGCGGGCGGGACGGAAGGCGATCTCCTGGGTGGGTTCGGCCTGCGGGTCCCAGTCGAGCAGGGCCTCGATGTCGGCGCGGCGCACCGTGCGCTCGTCCTCGAAGCGCAGCAGGTTCTCCAGCAGCACCTTCAGCGCGAAGGGCAGGTCCTTCGCCCGGTCGTCGTCGGTGATCGGCACGTAGCGGCAGTCGATACCGCCGGCAGAGAGGTTGCGGGTGTTCTTCGGGTCAGCGTGGCTCATGATGCGTCTTCCGCGTTCAGGTATTGAGTCGGTTGAGGATGTTGTTCGCTTCGCGAATCAGCCGCTTGCGGCCGAAAAGGAGTTTCCAGCGGGATCCACCGGCCTGGCGCCAGAGGACCGCGGCCCGGATCCCGGCAAGCAGCAGCGCGCGGATGCGCGCGGCGGTCTCGGGATTCGAGAGGTTGTTCTGTTCGCCCTGGACGATGATGCGCGGGCCCAGCTCGGAAATCGTTTCCTTGTAGATCTCGGCCAGGCGCGCGATCA
Source organism: Thioalkalivibrio sp. (assembly GCA_007119005.1). Lineage (GTDB taxonomy): Bacteria > Pseudomonadota > Gammaproteobacteria > Ectothiorhodospirales > Ectothiorhodospiraceae > Thioalkalivibrio. The sequence goes on along the minus strand of SKQM01000213.1, from coordinate 3,063 downwards.
CGCTTTCGTGCGTGATGTGGAAATAGTCGATCTGGCGCTGGGCGCCCTGCAGTCCGTCGGTGAGCTGCTGCAGCATGTCGTCGCGCTTTTGCAGCTTGCGCTCGAGGAAGATCAGTCCGATGGCGTAGCGGGTGATCTCCATGTCGGGCGGCTTGCTGCCGTTTTGCAGCTGGCTCTCGACGCGTTCCAGCCCGCTGCGCAGGCTGACTGCCTCGCGGTAGACCGCCTCGGGGGTCTCGACATCGAAGGCGAACAGGCTGCCGATCAGGACCTCGAATTCGTATTCGTCGCAGCTGCCGCGCCAGGCGAGGTCCTTGACCAGGCTCGCGCACTGAAAGAGGGCGGCCAGTGCCAGGGTGCGGTTGTGGTCGGAGCGGTCCAAGCCAGTTGAGTCCTTGGGTGGGCGGGGCGGGATGCCGGGTGGGCTCACTATACCGGAAGTGGCCCGGCAGACTCACGGATCAGGCCGCATCCATCGTGGTACGCCTCGCGATCACGGCCCCTCCGAGACAGACATCGCCGCGGTAGAAGGCGATCGACTGTCCGGGGGTCGCGGCCCGTTGCGGGGCGTCGAACACCACCGTGGCTCCGGCGCCGTCCAGCGCCGCCACGCGGCAGGCCTGCAGGGGCTGGCGATGGCGCAACCGGGCCTGCACCGGCTCCCCGGTAGCCGGTGGCTTGTGAATCCAGTGGACCGGCTCGGTCGTCAGGGAAGGGCTCATCAGCAGCGGATGCTGCGGGTCCTGGGCGACGATCAGGGCGTTGTGCTCGAGGTCCTTGTCGACGACGTACCAGGGGGCCTCGGCGAAGCCGTCGACCCCGCCGATGCCCAGTCCCTGGCGCTGGCCGAGGGTGTAGAACATCAGGCCCTGATGGCGGCCGATGATCTGCCCCTCCGGGGTGCGCATGTCGCCTTCGGGTGCCTTCAGGTACTGCGCCAGAAAGTCGCGGAAGCGCCGTTCGCCGATGAAGCAGATGCCGGTGGAGTCCTTGCGGGCGTGATTGGGCAGGCCCAGTTCGCGGGCCCGTTCGCGGACCTGGTCCTTGGGGATGCCCCCCAACGGGAACAGGGCCGGGCGCAGCTGCTCCTGGGTCAGGGTGTGCAGGAAGTAGGTCTGGTCCTTGTTGGCGTCAGCCGCCATGCACAGTTCGCTGTAGTCCGCATGATGGCGGACCCGCGCGTAATGGCCGGTGGCGATCCAGCGGGCGCCGAGCTCGCGCGCGTGGTCGAGGAACGAGCGGAACTTGATCTCGCGGTTGCAGAGGATGTCCGGGTTCGGGGTGCGTCCCGCCTCGTATTCGTGCAGGAACTGCGCGAATACGCGCTGGCGGTAGTCCTCGGCGAAGTTGGCCTTGTGCAGCGGAATCTCCAGGCAGTCCGCCACCTCGACGGCCATCCGATAGTCGGCCTCGGCGGCGCAGTACTCGGCGTCGTCATCATCCTCCCAGTTCTTCATGAACAGGCCTTCGACGCGATAGCCGGCCTCCAGCAGCCGGCTGGCCGCGACGGCGGAGTCGACGCCGCCGGACAGGCCGACGATGACGCGTTCGCGTCCCGTCATGGCGCGGATGCCCGGACCAACCCCCCGACCGCCGCGAGCGGGAGCCGCAGTCCGTCCCGGTAACGCTGGATGCTGCGCATCACCAGGGGGCTGCGCAGGGGCCAGTCGCGTTCGGCCATCTCCGGTGTGAGCCAGTGCAGGTCATGGATCGCCGGATCGCGGGGGGGCGGGGAGGGCGCCGGGGCGCTCGTGCCGCAGAAGGTGACGCGCAGGATTACCGCTCCGCTGGCCAGTTCGAGCAGGTCGCAGCCGAGGGCCGCCTCGGGTGTGAATGCGAGGCGGGTCTCCTCGAGCACCTCGCGCACGACCGCTTCGGTCAGGTCTTCGCCGGTGTCCAGATGCCCGGCCGGCTGGTTCAGGACGCGCTGACCGGCGTCGGTTTCCTCGACGAACAGGAATCGGCCTTCGTGCTCGATTACGGCGGCCACGGTGATGTGACAGGGGAGGCGTTCGGTCATGCGGCGGATGATAACGCAGCCGTCGACGCCTGCCGCCGTTCCGGAACGCGCAATGGGTTTCGCTTGTGTCCCCGGAAACGCCGGTCCGGTATGTATAATCGAGATATACGCATCCCACCGATCCATTTTCTCGATTTCCGCACAAGGAGTTGGCATGGCCTACCAGCACATTCAGGTCCCGGAGAAGGGCGAACGCATCACCGTCGATGACCAGGGGAAGCTGCAGGTGCCGGATCATCCGGTGATCCCCTATATCGAGGGTGACGGGATCGGTGTGGACATCACCCCGGTGATGCGCCGGGTGACCGATGCGGCCGTGGAAAAGGCCTATGGTGGCAAGAAGAAGATTGAATGGATGGAGGTCTACGCCGGCGAGAAGGCGACCGGGGTCTATGCCGACGACTCCGGGCTGCCGGACGAGACCCTGCAGGCGGTGAAGGACTATCGCGTGTCGATCAAGGGCCCGCTGACCACCCCGGTCGGTGGCGGCTTCCGTTCCCTGAACGTGGCGTTGCGCCAGAAGCTGGACCTGTATGTCTGCCTGCGTCCGGTTCGCTATTACGACGGCACGCCGAGCCCGCTGAAGGAGCCGGAGAAGACCGATATGGTCATCTTCCGCGAGAATTCCGAGGACATCTATGCCGGGATCGAGTTCGAGTCCGGTACGCCGGAGGCGAAGAAGGTCATCGATTTCCTGCAGGACGAGATGGGCGTCACCCAGATCCGCTTTCCGGACACCGCGGGGATCGGCGTGAAACCGGTGTCCAGCGAGGGCACCAAGCGCCTGGTGCGCAAGGCCATCGAGTACGCGATCGACAACGATCGGCCGTCGGTGACCCTGGTGCACAAGGGCAACATCATGAAATTCACCGAGGGGTCGTTCAAGGCCTGGGGCTACGAGCTGGCACGCGAGGAGTTCGGTGCGAAGGATCTCGACGGCGGCCCGTGGCAGACCTTCAAGAATCCGAAGACCGGGCGCGACATCGTGATCAAGGACGTGATCGCCGACGCCTTCCTGCAGCAGATCCTGCTGCGCCCGGAGG
>SKQM01000002.1 GCA_007119005.1 Thioalkalivibrio sp. | reverse complement strand
GCCAATTCCCCCTGCCGTTGCGGCAGAGTTGGCGCCGGGGAGCGGGCAAGGCACCATGTCGCCCGACCACCAACCCCGGAGTCGAGATGAGCGAGCCGGAAATCTTCTTTGAACGAAACCCTTCACCTGCGAAGCTGGACGTGCTCGGGGTGCCGGGTTGGCCCTTCTGGCGCAAGGAGGCGTCGAAATTTCATTGGACCTACGATCGGACCGAGGTCTGCTACCTGCTGGAGGGGAGCGTCACGGTGACGCCGGATGGCGGCGAGCCCCATGCCTTCGAGCGCGGTGACCTGATCACCTTTCCGCGGGGGATGTCCTGTACCTGGGAGATCCACGAGGATCTGGAGAAGCAGTACACCTTCAAGGACTGAGGTCGGCCCGAAGCCGGTTCGTCCCCATCGCGACGGGTCCGAACCGGTGTGTGCCCAGGGAGTCTCCGATGGAATTCTTTGCCACGGCTCGGGTTGCTGCCACCGCCGACCTGCTGCAGCGTCAGCTGACGGTACAAGGTCTGCCGGGCTTGTGCGCGTCGATCGATACGGTGCTGGAGCACGCGGGTGACCGCGGCCGTATCTATTGCGTGTGGGGGGAGTTCGCGGTGCAGCGCGACGCGATCCGAGGCGGCGTGCGCTTCACGCTGCCGGGCTGCCCGAACGCGCTGGCCTGGACGGTGACCACCGGATTGCCGCCCGATCCCCAAGCCGTCGTGATCCATTGCACCATCAACCGCCCCGACCATGACCCGGACTTCATCGAGACCATCGAGACGTTTGTGGATGACTGGCGGGAGGGCCTTGAGAAAGCCCTGACTGCCTCCGGCAGCGCTGATCAAGCCGATTCCGTCCGCGGCTCGACCGGCCCACCATAAACGGAATCACCCACCTGGCGTTCGTCCGGAGCCTGTCGAGGGACATTGCACCGTTCTTTCCACGCAGCGGCAGTCCGTTACCCCATTTCCGCATTCCGGCGCTTGGCGTTTTCGCATTGACGACCCGTTACGGGCACAATTCTGAACATGCGGATCCTGACTGGCATCAAGCGACAGTGGCACTCCCTCTCGGCCACCGGACTGGTGTTCGGTGCGTTGTTCTTTGCGGTTTCGCTGACGCCGAGCCTGATTCCCCGGCCGTTCCTGCTTCAGGCAGTACTGTCAGGTGTCGCGCTGGCCGCGGGTTACGGAGTTGGCGCCTCCTTTCGCTGGCTGTGGGGCTACATGGAGCTGGCGGTGCCGCCCGAGCGGGTGCAGCGTATCCTGAAGTGGCCCCTTGCCGTGTTGAGCCTTGGGGTTGCGGTGGCCTTTCTGCGGCAGGCCGCGACCTGGCAGGATTCGGTGCGCATGATGATGGAGATGGAGCCCGTGGAGGGTGTCCATATCGTGGGCCTGGGTGTCGTGGCACTTCTGCTGTTCGTGCTGCTACTGGCTCTCGCCCGGTTGTTCCGGGCCATTGCCAGGTGGATCGCGCAACACTCCAAGCGCGTCGTCCCGCGGCGGATTGCAAACGTGCTTGGGATTCTTGTCGCGTTCCTGCTGTTCTGGGCTCTGATCGACGGACTGGCGACCCGAGCGGTTTTCAACACCTTCGAGGCTTCCTTCCAGCAACTCGATGCGCTGATCGAGCCGGAGATGGCGCCGCCGGAGAGTGCCGCGGCCACCGGCAGCGAGGCGTCGCTGGTGGACTGGCGCGATCTGGGTCGTCAGGGCCGCCGCTTTGTCGCCCTCGGGCCGGGCCAGCGGGAGCTGGAGGATTTCCTGGGGCAGCCCGCGATGCAGCCGGTTCGCGTGTACGTGGGTCTGAATTCGGCGGAGACCATCGACGAACGGGTCGCACTGGCGCTCGCGGAAATGAAGCGCACCGGTGCGTTCGAGCGATCGGTGCTGGTGATTGTCACGCCAACGGGAACGGGCTGGGTGGACCCGGGCGCGATCGACAGCATCGAGTACCTGCATCGCGGCGATGTCGCCAGCGTCGCGGTGCAGTATTCGTATTTGCCGAGCTGGCTGTCTCTGATGGCTCAGCCCGAATATGGTGCGGAAACCGCGCGGGAGCTCTTTCAGGCCATCTATCGGTACTGGACCGATCTGCCCAGTGACCAGCGGCCACGGCTTTACCTGCAGGGACTCAGCCTCGGCGCGCTGAATTCGCAGCGCTCGATGGACATCTGGGATATCGTCGGGGACCCGGTGCACGGCGCCCTCTGGTCCGGCCCGCCCTTTCGAAGCACCACCTGGCGTTGGATCACCGACCATCGAGAGCCCGGCACGCCCGCATGGCTGCCCAGGTTCCGTGACGGTTCCGTGGTCCGATTCAGCAACCAGTACATTCCGCCTGACCGTTTTGACGCGCATTGGGGTCCGCTGCGTATCGTGTACCTGCAGTACGCGAGCGATCCGATCACCTTCTTCGAGCCCGAAGCCCTGTACCGGGCCCCGGAGTGGATGTCCGAACCCCGGGGCCCGGACGTCTCCCCGAGCCTGCGCTGGTTCCCCGTGGTGACCCTGCTGCAGTTGGGCGCCGACATCGCTGCCGCCGACGCCGCTCCGGTCGGGTACGGCCACCGCTACGCTACCGAGCACTACATCGACGCCTGGCGCGAAGTCAGCAATCCAACTGGCTGGGCCGACGAAGAGATCCAACGCCTCAAATCCCGAATCGGCGATCTCCCGCCCCGGTCTGGCTCAGTCGATGTCGAGGCGGGCGAGCAGCTCCCGATCCGGGAAACCATCCGGGACCATGCCTTCCGCTAGCTGAAAGCTTCGGATCGCGTTGCGCGTCGCCGGGCCGAGGATGCCGTCGACCTCGCCACTGTCGAAACCCTTGCCGTTGAGGGTGGTCTGCAGTGCCATCACCTGGTCGCGCGACAGGCGGGGGGCATCGGACGCTGGTGTCGTGCGCAGGGGATCGGCCCCCGAGATCCGGTCGGCGAGGTGGCCGACCGCCAGCGCATAGTATTCCGAGCGGTTCCAGCCGAGGATCACGTTGAAGTTCGGGTAGACCAGAAACGCCGGGCCGAGGTGTCCGGCGGGCAGCAGCAGCGTGGCCGGCAGCTCCAGGTCCGCGACGGGACGACCGGATACGTCGGTCACTCCCATGCGCCGCCACTCGCCGAGCGGGCGGCGCAGCGATCGGCCCGCCTCGGCGAAATCAAAGCCCGTCGGCAGCAGGATCTCACGCCCCCAGCGGTACCCGGTTTCCCAGCCGAGGTCATTCAGGAAGTGGCCCGCGGACAACAGCGCATCCGGCACGCTGTTCCAGAGATCCCTCCGGCCGTCGCCGTCGCCGTCCACCGCGTGGCGGAGAAACACCGAAGGCATGAACTGCACGTGGCCCATCGCACCGGCCCAGGAACCCAGCATGCGTTCCAGGGGAATCGCGCTTTCCTGCACGATGTGCAGTGCCGCAATCAGTTCGCCGGTGAAGAATTCCGAACGGCGTGGATCGCAGGCCAGCGTGGCCAGTGCGCTGGGTACGAAGGTTCGCCCGAAGTAATTACCATAGTTGGTCTCGAGGCCCCAGAAGGCCAACAGATAGGCGGGCGGAACTCCGGTCTCGTGCTGCACCCGCTCCAGCAACGCCCGGTGGGTCTGCAGCAGTTCTCGGCCCCGGTCCACCCGCTGTGGGGTCACGCTTCGGGCGAGGTAGTCGGCGAACGGGGTGGTGAACTCGGGCTGACGCCGGTCCAGTTCGATCACGCGGTCCAGGAATTCCACCCGCGCCAGTACGCGCTGTGCCACCGCGGGCTCGACGCCGTCCTGGATCGCCCGATCGCGAATGCCATCGAGGCAGGCGTCGAAGTCTGGCGTGGCCAAGCTCAGGGTGGGCAGGAGTGCAATCGTCAGGGTCGCAGCGAGCAACGGTTTCTTCATGGCCAGGGTCTCGGGTCGAAACAGGCGTCGAACGAGCGTGCCACGCAACTGGCAAGCCCTTGGGGCATGGAGTGCGTGCAGCGGCGGCTCCGGGTTGGACCTTCCTGCAGGCAGGGTTGCGTCGCCCATGCCGAACACCCAGCATACCGGACGCTGCGGCTTGCAGGTGCCCGGGCACGCCGGGCCTGGCGCAACCGGAGTCTCGAGGTGCCTGCACAGCGGATCATCGCCGAGGGGATACGTTTATGCTTGCAGCGACCAACGCGGGGGCACACGGGTGATGAGACACGAGCATTTCGACGCGATCGTGATTGGCAGCGGGCCGGCCGGTGAGGGCGCGGCGATGAAGCTGGTGAAGGCCGGCCGTCGGGTCGCGGTGGTGGAGGCACACGGGAGCGTCGGCGGGGGCTGCACGCATTGGGGTACGATCCCTTCGAAGGCACTGCGGCAGGCGATCCAGATGGTCGCGGACACGCGGCGCGATCCGGTGCTCCGCCGCCTGGCGGGTGCGGTGCAGGTCGACTATCCGGAACTCCTCGCGTCGGCGACGGACGTGATCGGCGAGCAGGTGCGCACGCGCAACCGCCACTACACGCGCAACCGGGTGCCGATCCTGCACGGCTGGGCGCGTTTCACCGATTCCCGCACACTGTCGGTGACTCACGGCGAGGCGACCCGCACCTACACCGCCGATCACATCGTGCTGGCCACTGGCTCGCGGCCCTACCACCCGGACGATGTCGATTTCTCGCACCCGCGCATCCACGACAGCGACTCGATCCTGCATCTCACGGAATCGCCGGCGTCGATCACGATTTACGGTGCCGGTGTGATCGGCTGCGAATATGCGTCGATTTTCTGCAACCTCGCGATCAAAACCAACCTCGTGAACACCCGCGACCGGCTGCTGTCGTTCCTCGACGACGAGATCACCGACGCGCTCGGCTACCACCTGCGCAACCAGGGTACGGTGATCCGCAACAACGAGGAGTACGAGCGTGTCGAGGCGCGCGACGACTGCGTGATCCTGCATTGCCGCTCCGGCAAGAAGTTTCGCAGCGACGTGCTGTTGTGGGCCAACGGCCGCTCGGGCAACACCGGCAACATGGGGCTGGAAGAGATCGGGGTGGCCGTGAACCACCGCGGGCAGGTCGAGGTGAACGAACGCTTTCAGACCACGGTGCCGCACATCTACGCGGCTGGCGACGTCGTTGGTGCCCCCGCGCTCGCCAGCGCGAGCTACGACCAGGGCCGCTTCGTCGGCACCCAGATCGCGGACGGCGAGACCGACTGGCGCCTGATCGACGACATCCCGACGGGTATCTACACCAGCCCGGAGATCAGTTCCATCGGCCGTACCGAGCGCGAACTCACAGAGCAGAAGATTCCCTACGAGGTCGGTCAGGCCAACTTCAAGAGTATCGCGCGTGCGCAGATCACCCGGCACACGGTGGGCGTGCTGAAACTGCTGTTCCACCGCGAGACGCGGGAGATCCTCGGCATCCACTGCTTCGGTGAGCAGGCCTCCGAGATCATCCACATCGGCCAGGCGATCATGGCGCAGCCGGGCCCGGCCAACACCATCGAGTACTTCGTGGAGACGACGTTCAACTACCCGACCATGGCCGAGGCCTATCGCATCGCGGCCCTGAACGGACTCAACAGGCTGTTCTGAGGCGCGCCCTGGTCGGGTGCGGGCAAACCTCGCGACCAGGACGACGGCGGCGGGCGATGTCTCGGTGGTGCCGGAGGCGCACCGTGCCAGTACGGAACCCGGTGGCAGCGAGCGATCGTCTGACGCACCCGGCTCTCGTGCCCGGCGAATACCTGCGGTACGGGGTGGGATTACTCCAGGCTGCCGCCGCGGATCCTGCCGTTGGAATCCAGCTCGGCAATGAACCGGTAGTACTGTGAACAGACGTCACGGCTCACGATGT
>SKQM01000110.1 GCA_007119005.1 Thioalkalivibrio sp. | reverse complement strand
TTTCGGGTTTTTCCCGGGCGCGGAGCGCCCGGGCGATCTTTCAACCGGCGGTGCCGGCGCAGCGGCTTTCCCGGCCCCTGCGAATGCTGTCAGGTACGGGGCAGGCCCCTGGCCGATACGGCACGGGCCCTCTCTGCGAATGCGGGTGGTCTGCCCCGCGTTTGCGCAGAAGGCCCGCCGCCAGCGGTGGTCCAGGGCCGGCAGATGGACCATCCCGATAGGGGAGACAGGGGGCGAGCGAACCGGTATCGCCCATGGCAACACGGAACGACGAACCAACGGAGAAGCGAGCGATGAAACAGACAGGATTGGCAGGGATGGGTGGCCCGCTGCTGTGCGGGTTGGCGGTGGCGGGGCTGCTGTGGGCATCCGTCGCGCAGGCGCAGCCGACGCGCAATGTGTCGGTGGAGCAGTTGCCGGTGGCGCAGTTGCAGGCGCCGCCTTCAGACTTGCGCGTGGACATCTGGGCGAACCGCGCCGACGGGCAGTATCTGCCGGGCGAATCGGTACAACTGCAGATCCGCGCGAACCGCGATGTACGCGTCTCGGTGCTGAACGTCGACGCGTTGGGCCGCACCACCGTGCTGTTGCCCAACACCCACACCACCGACAACCAGTTGCAGGGCAATACCGTCTACAGCCTGCCGGCTCCGGGCGCGAACTTCCGGCTTCAGGTCAACGAGCCGTTCGGGTCGAACCTGATCAAGGTCGTGGCCACCACCGGTGCGCACCCGATTCTGGACGCCAACGCGTTGCAGCGGGTCGATGGTCCCTTTGCGCAGTTTCGCGGCAACACCCGGGACCTTGCCCGGTCGGTGCAGGTGGTGATGGCCGAGCAGCCGCAAAGCGAGTGGGCGGTGGCCGATCTGTTCATCGACGTGGTGCGCAGCCGGGCGGAAGCGGCGCCGGCGGCGGTCGCGCCCGCGGTCGCCAGCGCGCCCGATACCTTCAACCTTCAAATGCTGGTGGACCGGACCGAGTACCGCGTGGGTGATCGCATGAGTGTGACGCTGACCGCCGACCGCGATTGCAGCCTCACGCTGGTGAACATCGAGCAGGGTCAGAACCAGGCCACCGTGCTGTACCCGAACCGGGTGGTGGAGTCGGTCCGGCTGCGTGCCGGCCAGGCCACGGTGCTGCCGGGAGCGGACAGCGCGTTGCAACTCGCCGTTCTCGGACCCGCGGGCCCGCAGACCCTGGTCGGGCTGTGCAGTGAGGAAACGCAACCGGCCCTGGTGGATGTGTCCGGCCTGCCGCTGCGTGCGGTGTACCCGGTGCTGACCGCGAGCCAGTGGAGCGCGCTACAGCAGACCGCACAGCAGCAGCCGCGTACCGCACGCGCAAGCGTGGCCTTCCAGGTGCGGCCTTGATCCGCGGCCCGGCCATGTTCATCAGCCGACCCGATACCACCCCACACCGGATTGCCAAGCATCCCACGCAAGGAGAACACGCAATGAACAAGCGCCCCCTCAGCCTACTGGCCCTGACTCTCGCATTCACCCTCGGGGCCGGCGAAGCCCTCGCCCAGGCCCGCAGCACCATTCAACTGGATAACCGCACCACCCGCGGCGTCGTGGTGGAGCAGTTGCAGAGTGGCACGGTGGCCCCGATGCCGGTGGCACCGACCATAGCACCCACCGTGGCGCAACCGGTCCCGCCCAGCATGCCGGGAACTCCGCAGGAGGCCACGCTGCTGATGCCCGTGCAGTTCGGCTTCGACAGCGCCGTTCTCACCGCGCAGGCACGCGCGATTCTCGACATCGTCGCGGAGGCGATGAACGATCCGTCGCTGCGCGATGCGCGCTTCTTGCTGGAGGGTCACACGGATGCCACCGGTAGCTGGCAATACAACCAAGGACTGTCGCAGCGCCGGGCCGACGCGGTGGCGCAGTACCTGATGCAGCGCGGCGTGGCGCACCACCGCCTGATGATCCTCGGCTATAGCTGGAACCGGCTGCTGCCCGGGCTTGCGCCCACGGACCCGCGGCACCGCCGGGTGGAAATCGGCCGCCTGCAGTAATCGGGCCGCAAGGCTGAGTGAGGAGCCCACCCATGGAACGAACAACCGTGAGATTGCGCACACCACATCGGTTGGTGACCCCGGTGGTCGCGTGGCTGGTCCTGCTGGCGTCGGGCGCAGCAGGGGCGCAGCCGGGCGGCAACCCGGCGGAACTGCCGGCCCAGCAGGCACGTACCGGGGTCGAGCTGGACATCGAGCTGCATGCCCTGAACACCGGACGCACCGTGAGCCGGCAGACGACCCGCAGCCTGAGCGCGGCCGAGCTGCCGGCATTGCGGATCGGGGATCCGGTGGAGATCTGTTTCCGCAGCACCCGCAGTGGTTACGTAACTCTGTGGAGCCGCACCGCCGGCGACCCGCCAGTGCGGATCTACCCGAACCCCTACAGCCACGCTGGCGCGGATGCCCCGGGCGAGTACGTTCCGCCGGGAGAACGGCTCTGCGTCGGCAGTGACGACCGTTTCCGGCTGCGCGTAGTCGGGCCGCCGGGGGTGGTATCCAGCCTGTACCTGCACTGGACACCGCAGGAGGCCGAGCAGTTGGTTGTCGACGATTTCCCGGTGATCGGCCGGGCTACCGGTGTGCCCGAGCGGCAGGCGCGGTATGCCTCGACCACGCTGGAATTCCGGGTGGTCGAATGAACGCGCCATCGCATGCGAGCGGAACGGGGGAGCGTATGGAAAAGCGGCTTTGGAACACGCTGGCGCCGGGTCTGCTGGCGCTGGCCGTGACTACGGGCGTTTGGGTGGCTCCGGCTGTGGCGCAGCCGGCGCCCGGACAGTTCACCTGCACACTCAGCGATGCCACCGGCGCGACCAGCCGGGTGACCCGGATCATCGGTGGCAGCAATGCACGTCCAGGAGACTGGCCGTGGCAGGTGGCGCTGCTGTTTCGGGGCGAGGCCTTCTGCGGCGGCTCGCTGATTCATCCCGAATGGGTGCTGACCGCCGCGCACTGCCTCGATCTTCCGGTGGAGGCGGTCACCGTGCAGATCGGCGGCGTCCGCATCGGGGCAGGCGATGCGGAACTCCCCGCGCGGCGGTTTTTCCCTCACCCCAGTTACACGACGCGCAAGGTGGACGGCGCGGATTATCCGGTCCACGACATCGGCCTGGTGCGGCTGAGCCGGCCGGCCGAGGGGCAGCGCCGACACATCGTCCAGTTGCAGGGTGCCGCCCTCGAGGCGCGTTTCGCCCAGCCCAGCGCCTGCGCAGTGGTGACCGGCTGGGGGCACACCCAGGCGCAGTCGCGCAGCCTGCGCCAAGGCTATTCGGCGCCGAGTCCTGTGTTGCAACAGGTGGATATGCCGATCATCGACCGCGCTACCTGCGCGGCGGTGTACCCGGGAGGGCGGCTGGACACCAACCAGATTTGCGCCGGTTATGTGCAAGGGACCCGGGACTCCTGCGAAGGCGACAGCGGAGGCCCGCTGGTGGTGCCGGGCGGCCCGACCGGCTGGACCCAGGTTGGCGTGGTGAGTTGGGGCGAAGGCTGCGCTCAGCCGAACGCCTACGGCGTCTACACCCGGGTTGCGCCCTATATAGAATGGATCCAGCGCACAGTGCGTGAAAACGGAACTTGAAGACTCCGACCGAGGAATGCGGCCATGATGACGAACCACGATCATTCGAACGGACCCCGGTCAGGGTTTTTCAGCACGCGAGGCGACCGTCGCGGCGCCCGGAGGGCGCTCTCCGGCCCGGAACTTGCGCTCGCGGCCTCCGATCATGTCCGAGGAGGTCGTGTGTCGGGGTCAAGGGTCCTCCTTCTCGCCAGCCTGCTGGTTTCCTTCTGCCTGCCGCTATCGATCTGTGCGGCCGCTGGCCCGATTCCCGCCGCAGTGGGCGAGCCGGCCGTCGAGTCTGCCCCGCTGCATACAGAGGTGCCGGGGACCGGGATGGCCGGGGACCGGGCCGCGCACTGGGTAAACGGCTTCGGTGTGAACCTGCTGCGGGCGCTGCTGGAGGAATCCGCGCATGCGAATACCCTGCTGTCGCCGCTGAGCCTCGCCACGGCGCTGACCATGACCGCCCAGGGGGCCGCCGGCGCTACGACCGATGCCTTTGCGCAGGTGCTGGGTTACGGGGCAGGCGAAGCCACTTCGGCAGCGCAGGCTCTGGCGGCACTCAACGTCGAGCTCGAGCGCGAGAACACGGACCTGACCCTGCGCCAGGGCAACGGCCTCTGGTTGGCCCCGGACCTCGCCTTGCACGAGGCGTTCGCGGCGCAGCAGCGGGAGCACTTCGGGGCCGAGGTCGCGAGCGCGGACTTCACCGACCCGGCCACGCTGGAAGCGATCAACACGTGGTTCGCCGAGCGGACCTCCGACCGGATTCCGCGCCTGCTCGACCGCCTGTCCGATGATACCCGTATTGTGCTCGGCAATGCCCTCTACGTGAAGGGCCGCTGGCAGATGCCGTTCGATCCCGCGCAGACGCGTCCGCAGTCCTTCCATCGTGCCGACGGCCACACCACCGAGGTGGCAATGATGCATCTCGATACCACCGAGTTCCTCTACCGCGAAGATGCGGAGCACCAGGCCCTGCGGCTCCCGTTCGCCGATCCCGAATTCGAACTGTTGCTGGCGCTTCCGGCACCGGGCGCCCCGGTCGCGGAGCTATTGCGTCCGGGGGCGAGCGATTCCGCAGATGATGCGCCGTCCGGGTCCGGCGAAAACACCGATGCCGGGTTGTCCGCCGCTGCGCCCGGCAGTGCTACGGGTTCCGCGGGTCTTCCTGAAGTGCTCTCGGGCGTCGGTTTCCGCCCCCGTCCAGGGCGGCTTGAACTGCCGCGCTTCGATCTCGGCACCGGCGGCGACCTGAGCGAAATCCTGCAGCGTATGGGTCTGTTTCAGAGCCAGGACTTCAGCCGGATGGCGGCGGAGCCGCTGGTCTTCGGCCCGGTGGTGCACAAGGTCGCGTTCGCGGTGGACGAGGCCGGTGCCGAGGCGGCCGCCGCAACCGCCGTGGTCGGCGTCCGCTCGGCCCGGCCGCGCGAACCCTTCGCGATGGTACTCGACCGCCCGTTCCTGCTTGGCCTGCAACATGGTCCCAGCGGCACGTGGCTGTTCCTCGGCAGGGTCGGCGCACCGTGAATTCTTGATGCTGTGCGGCGATCCGGGGCCAACCCGATAGCGGCAGTGAGGGCGGTTCGTTTCACGTGTCCCCGCCGGCGACGTGGGGGGTTTATAAATCCGAGCTGAGCACTAGGGGATTTCCGGAAGTCTGGGTATCCTGGACGTAGGGTATGGAGGGCAGGGCGATGCAGCAATGGCGCCGCAGCAGTGCACGGGCTGGGATCAGGCGAGACGCGTTGGCGGGTTGGATCGGGATGGTCTTGCTGCTGTGCACGAGCCTTTGGGTGCCGGCGCATGCGGCCGAGCGGGTGGCTTTGGTGATTGGCAACAGTGCCTACGAGCACACCACGCGGCTGAACAATCCGTACAACGATGCGCGTGCGGTGGCGGCGGCGCTCGAGCGCATGGGCTTCGAGGTGACGCGGTTGGACGAGGCGGACAAGAGTCGCCTGACGCGCGAGCTGGCCGGTTTTCGGGCGCGCAGTCGCAATGCCGAACTGGCGCTCTTGTATTACGCCGGGCACGCGATCCAGGTGGAGGGGCGCAACTATCTGGTGCCGGTGGATGCTGAAGTAAACGAGCTGGGTGATGTCGGTCTGTATCTAGTGCGCTTGAACGACGCGTTGCAGCAACTGAACGCCGAGGTCAACGTGGTGATTCTGGACGCTTGCCGGGACAACCCGTTTGCGGAGACGTTGAGCCGTTCGGCGGTGCAACTGGGACGGAGTC
>SKQM01000072.1 GCA_007119005.1 Thioalkalivibrio sp. | reverse complement strand
TTCGCCGAGCACAAGATCATCCAGCGCATCTGCGAGCCCGAGCGCCAGATCATCTTCCGCGTGCCCTGGCAGGACGACCAGGGTCACACGCACATCAACCGTGCCTTCCGGGTGGAGTTCAACAGTGCGCTGGGCCCGTACAAGGGCGGGATGCGCTTCCACCCCTCGGTGTACCTCGGAATCATCAAGTTCCTGGGCTTCGAGCAGATCTTCAAGAATGCGCTGACCGGGCTTCCGATCGGCGGCGGCAAGGGCGGCAGCGACTTCGACCCGAAGGGTCGCTCGAATGCCGAGATCATGCGCTTCTGCCAGAGCCTGATGACCGAACTGTACCGGCATATCGGCGAATACACCGACGTGCCGGCCGGCGACATCGGGGTCGGTCAGCGGGAGGTCGGCTACCTCTTTGGGCAATACAAGCGCATCACCAACCGCTACGAGTCGGGAGTCTTCACGGGCAAGGGCCTGGACTGGGGCGGCAGCCGCGCGCGTACCGAGGCGACTGGCTACGGAGCGGTGTTCTTTCTGAACGAAATGCTGAAGGTCCGCGGGCAGTCACTGGAAGGGAAGACCTGCATCGTGTCCGGTTCCGGCAACGTCGCGATCTACGCGATCCAGAAGATTCACGCCCTCGGTGGCAAGGTGGTCGCCTGTTCCGATTCCAACGGCGTGATCGTGGACAAGAACGGACTGGACCTCGACCTGATCAAGCAGATCAAGGAGGTCGAGCGCCGTCGCATCAGCGTCTATGCGGACGAGCGGCCCGACAGCACCTACCTGCCCGACGGCGTGATCTGGAACATTCCCTGCGACATCGCACTCCCCTGCGCGACCCAGAACGAACTGAACGGCAAGGACGCGAGGATTCTGGTGGACCAGGGCTGCATCGCGGTGGCCGAGGGCGCCAACATGCCGACCACACCAGAGGGTATCCGGGTGTTCCAGGAGGCGGGAATCGCCTATGGCCCGGGCAAGGCTGCGAACGCGGGCGGAGTCGCCACCAGCGCCCTGGAGATGCAACAGAATGCCAGCCGCGACTCCTGGTCCTTCGAGCACACCGAGGCACGACTCGAAGAAATCATGGTCAACATTCACCGGAGTTGCTACGAAACCGCCGAGGAATTCGGCCAGCCCGGCAATTACGTGACCGGGGCGAACATCACCGGCTTCCTCAAGGTGGGTCGCGCGATGGTGGCGCTGGGGCTCATTTGAGCTCGCGCCACCCGGTCACCAGTGCAGATCGGCCCAGACCGGGTCGTGGTCCGATGACCGCCAGGGACCGCTGGCGGGGCTTCGCCCGGCGAAACCGAGGAACGGTGGTTCGTCCGCGTTAATGTGCCAGATTCCGGCCGCAACCACCCGCTCCGCCAGATCCTTCCGGGCCAGCAGGTAGTCGAGCTGCCCGGCCTCTCCGTGAAACACGTAGGTGTAGTGTCGTTCCGGCGGCAGGTGGCGGGAAGCGAGGTCCCGCTTTCCCGCCGCGAGGAATTCGAGCAGGGGGTCCTCGCCGTGATAGGCGTTCAGGTCGCCCGCGACGAGTACCGGGGCATCGGCACGCCGAACCCCGGCCAGCCAGTCCAGAAGGCGCCGGGCCTGTCGGGTGCGAAGCTGGTTCCAGCAGCCCTGGCCAAGATCGACGTCGCCCGTTTCGGGGCAACCCACCTTGGCCTTGAAGTGGATCGCGACGACCCCGAAGGGCTCGCCACCGTCAGCCGGTGAGAACCACGCCAGCAGCGGTGGGCGATTGTGCACGGGATCGACGTCGGCCTCCGCATCGAGCAGTGACACCCGGGTCGGTCGGTACAGGATCGCGTTTCGGATCGCGTCGGTTCCGGGAGTTCGATGCAGCACTGCCTGGTACCGCAGCGCCGCGGGCATATCGCGGTTCACTGTTCGCAGCAGGTCGTCCAGGGCCGCTTCGCGATTTTCGACCTCGACCAGGCTCAGCACATCCGCGTCGATGCCTCGAATGGCGGCGTTGAGTTTCTTCCGCTGCTGATCGAGTTGGACCGGATTCGCCGCGCCGCGTTGGCCCAGCGTCAGGAAGTAGTTCTCCACGTTCAGGGTCGCAACCCGCAGCATGCCTCCCGGGGCAGCGGGCATGGCAGGCCGCGGGTTGGCTTCGACAAACACCGGCACGCGGGTCGGGTGGACGCGATGGGCGTCGAAGGCATGGGTCAGGATGCCGGTGAGCGCCTCGACGCGGTCGCCCGCGCGTCGTGTGCCGCTTGCTGCGAGGTAAGGGATCGGGCGGGGATTGGCGCGGTAACTGCCGTCATCCAGCACGATCTGGCGTGCCTGCACGGACTCTCGATCCGCGTGTGCCGCTCCAGTTCGACGGTGCAGGCGACCGTCGGCGGAAAGCCGCAGGCTGCCGTACCGACCGAGTTCGTAGTTTCCGGTCACCGTCAGCGGCTGGTCGAACCGGACCTTCACGTCCTGCAGATCGGCCAGCCGCGCCGCGTCTTCCGGCAGCCGCACCACGGTCGCATCCGGCAGCCCGGTGTGCGCGCAAATGTGCAGGTCGTCGACACGGCTGACCTGCGGGCGCCCGTGAAAATGGTTGAATCGGCCGGCGACCTGTACCTGGTCCCCGGGGCGAACGGCGTCCGCCGAGAGCCCCGGCGCATAGACGAAGAGCCCGGCTGGAGGCCGGCCCTGCTGCTGGATGAAGAAGCCTCCGAGGCGTTCAGGGCCGATGAACACACCGGTCACGGCGCCCTCGACGGTCACGTTGCGACCCTCCGCGACCAGCCCCGACCGCAGTTCGATCAATGGGGTGACCAGCGCGTGCGGGCAATCCGCAACCGCGGGCGCGGCGACCAGCTGTGCGGCGATGGCCCACAGCAGAACGGTGATCAGCCTGAACGTCCCTGTGCTTCCTTGCATGCGTCGCTTCCTGTTGTTGCAGTAGCTGCGCCCCGGTTCAGGCTGGGAGGCCGCACATGAGCTCCGACACCACCTGCCATCCTGTTGGAGCGGCTTCCAGCCGCGATCTTCAGGATTTCCCGCTGCTTGCGATCGTGAGCCGTGCCCGCCCGGCCAATCGCGCGGACATCGCGAGCGTTACTGGGAGATCGCGCGGAACCCCGCGGTGAAGCCCATCAGGGAGCCCTCGATCACGGCGACCCGGTCCGATTCCAGCGGTCTCACACCGATCAGGAAGGTGGTACCGGCACGCATGGCGGCCAGCATCTCCGCGTCCACCCTCGCCACCACCCGACAACCGTTGGGGAGGCAGGTCTGGAAGGGGAATTCGCGCTGCAGGGTGTCCCCGATCTGGAAGAGCATGCCCGGGCGGAGGTCGATTCCCAGCGGCAGGTAGACGACCATCACGTTCTCGCCCTCGAGGCGGCCGACCATGATCTGCATCACCGGCTCGCCGGTGTCATCGGCCGCGGCCTGGGTGATGAAACAGGTTTCACCCACGGGCGTGTCCTCGCAGAGCACCTGCCAGTCGCCATGTTTGGCACCGGGGCGCAGCTCTCCGCCCAACTGGCTCATTGCCGGCGCGGCGAGGAACAGGAATAAAGCGAGAAACAACGGGGCCACAACGGCTGCGCGCAGGGTCGCGCGGGAAGGGAATGCGGTGAAGGAGTTGATGTTCATTCTCCAGGATGGATGATGGCAGCACGCTATCCAGACGGTTGCGGCGCGTCAAGCGCGGCAATCGCAACCCGGCAGTGCATCTGCGCGGGGCACCGGTTCCGGCGAATCATTGTCGCTGATCCTCGGCGGTTCGCGCCAGAGTCAGCATGCGGTAACGGATCCAGCCCTCGCGGATGGCCCGGTTCAGCGCATGCCCACCCACGACGTTCGCCCAGAACGGCCGCCGTGCGAGTCCCAGAACGCGCACCATCGGGCTGACCAGCGCGACCAACCGGTCCCGGGGTCTGCCGGTGCGGATGAAGGCCGAAAGGTCCCTTGCGTCGATACGTCCGAATCCCTCAGCCCTGGCAACGGCGTCAAAGTCCTGCAGCGTACAGAGTCCCGGCACGCGCCAGCTCTCCCGGAAGTGATCGACCGTGCGCCGCATGGCGCCGTGTCCGTCCGGGAGCGGATGCGCGAGAAAATCATCGACGATCAGCACCACCCCGCCCGGGGCGAGCAGCTCCCTGCATGTCCCGAGAAAGCGCTCCGGCCGGGCGGCGTGCACGAACGATTCGATCGCGATGATCGCATCCGCACGCAGATTCAGCCGCAGCTGCTCGAAGTCGCCCGCGGTGAAGTGACATCGGGCCTGCAGGTCCTGGCGGCGGGCGAGATCCCGCGCGATGGCCACCTGTTTCGTGCTGATGGTCACACCGTGCAACTGGGTGTCGGGAAAGGCGCGAGCCAGGCTGAACATCGTGCCACCGACACCACAGCCCAGATCCAGCAGGGTCTGCGGTGGCCTGGACAGACAGGCTCGTATGCGGTCGGCCAGCAGGGTGTTCACGTATTCCGCCGCCTCGCGGCCGTTGCGCACTCCGGGAGCCCACAGCCCCCGGTGGATCGCGTGGCTGCCTCCGCTGCTGCCGATGCGCAGGAACAGCGCCGTGTTGCGGTCGTAGTAGTGCTGGAGGTCGTGGGCGGACATCCCGGCATTGTCCAGCTTCGACCGATGTTCCGGTAGCCCGCTACACGCATTCCGACCCCGGGGCCCGGATGGCCGAACAGTGATCGGCAGGGATACCCCCTGGTTGGGTATGCACTGCCGGCGGCTACGGTCGTATGATGCCCCGATGGAACAGGAGATCCGGCGGCTTGGTGAAGGGCCCGTGCACTACCGGCGTTCGGGTGTTGGCGGGCGCGCGCTGGTGCTGCTGCATGGGCTGGCAAGCAACGGCACCCGCTGGAGTGAACTGGTCCGGACCAGTTGCCTCAACGAGCACTGGACGGTGCTGGTGCCGGATCTGCGCGGGTACGGCCTCTCGGTGTCCCGGGAACGTCTGCGTTCCGAGGACTGGCTGGGTGACCTGGCCGCGATGCTCGACCAGGAGGGCTTGGCCGACTGCGTGATCGGCGGGCACTGTCTCGGGGCGAATCTGGCCGCGCGCTTTGCGCAGCGCTGGCCCGGCCGGGTCAGGGGCCTGATCCTCGTTGAGCCCGTGGTCGTCGAGGCGATGACGGGTCCACTCGCTTCGCTGGTACGTCTGCGCGGGCTGCTGGAGCCGCTTGGGCGGCTCACGCTCGGGCTCAATGCGATCGGACTGTGGCGACGCCGGCTGCCGCTGCTGGATCTCGAGAAACTCGACCGCAGGACCCGCCGCCATATGGCGGCGGGCGGCGGGCTGGGGGTGCTGACCCGCCGTTACGGCTCACCGTTGTACGACCTGCGTTACGTGCCTCTGTCGAGCTATCTGCAGGGTCTCGCCGAGACGCTGCGTCCGATGCCGGCCTGGAACGGGATCAATCGGGCCAGCCTGGTGCTGCTGTCGTTCGGCAGCCGCTTTGGCGATCTGAGCCGGTTGCGCCGCATCCTGGCTGCGCTGCCGGATCACGTGGTCATCGTCCTCGAATCCGAGCACTGGATCCATGCCGAACAGCCGACGCCATTGCGCGAGAACATCGAGACGTGGCTGGCGGGACACGCGGCGGAAAGCCCGGCCGACCCGGAGCCGGCGCACTGACCGGAGGACTGCCGTGAGCGCGCGCTACATCCTGTCCATCGACGAGGGCACCACCGGGGTCACCGCGCTGCTGTTCGGCCACGATGGGCGGATCCACGCGCGGGCCTATTCCGAGTTCACCCAGCACTACCCGCGCTCGGGTTGGGTGGAACACGACGCGGAGGAGATCCTGATGGTCACCCTCCGGGTGATCGAGGAAGCGCTCCGGGACGGTGGGCTT
>SKQM01000006.1 GCA_007119005.1 Thioalkalivibrio sp. | reverse complement strand
TTGCGCCCGGCCCAGAAGCGCGCGCGTTCCGCATCGTCCCGGGCCAGCGTGATCTGCGTGGCCCCGGCCTGCGCCAGCACCTCGCGTACCCGCTGGCAATCATCTGCGACGTCCGCCTCGACCCCGTCCAGCTCGCAGAGCAGGATCGCTTCGGCATCGACCGGATAGCCAGCGTGAATGAAGTCCTCGGCGGCGCGGATCGCGAGATTGTCCATCATCTCGAGCCCACCCGGCACGATGCCGGCCGCGATGATGTCGCCAACCGCCCGGCCCGCCTTTTCCAGGTCGTTGAAGCTGGCCATGATGACCTTGGCGCTCTGCGGCCGCGGCAGCAGCTTCACGGTGACCTCGGTGATCACCCCGAGCATGCCCTCGGAGCCGTTGAACAGCGCCAGCAGGTCGAATCCCGGTGTGTCGAAGGCCTCGGAACCGATGGTCATCCGCTCGCCCTCGATGGTGATGATCTCCAGCGCCATCACGTTGTGCACCGTGAGCCCGTACTTCAGGCAGTGCACGCCGCCCGCGTTCTCCGCGACATTGCCGCCGATGGAACAGGCGATCTGCGAGGAGGGGTCCGGTGCGAAGTAAAGCCCGTGCGGGGCCGCGGCCTCCGAGATCGCGAGGTTGCGCACGCCGGGCTGCACGCGGGCGATGCGGGCATCGGGATCCAGTTCGAGGATCCGGTCGAACCGGGACATGACCAGCAGCACGCCCTGTTCCAGAGGCAGGGCACCGCCGGAAAGCCCGGTTCCGGCGCCGCGGGTCACCACCGGGAGCCCCAGTTCGTGGCAGGTTCGCATCAGGGTCGCGACCTGCTCGACCGTCTCGGGCAGGGCGACCAGCATGGGCATCACCCGATAAACGGACAGGCCGTCGCTCTCGAATGGCCGGCGGTCCTCGTCGCGATGCAGCAGGGTCATTCCCGGCAGCGCTTCGCGCAGGCGCGACAGCGCGACGGTGGGATCGACCGCGGGTAGCGGGCCGTCCAGCCTCTCGTCGTAAAGGATGTTCATCAGGTTTCCTGGATCGGTGTGGGGTACGGCGCCATCTGTGTGCGGCATTCCGAAGCGCACCGGTACTCTAGCGCCAAGGGTACCGCAGCGTCCCGTTTCCCGCATTCCTGGCGGGGAACGGCGGGGCACCGCGTTCCGGTCCCGCCTGCGATCCGGGCACGGGTGACGTGTACAGCGCTTGCGTGACCGGTGGCTTTGTGGGTTCATTGACATGGGCTGGATCTTCAGGGATATCTGCAATGCGGGCCAAAGCGTGCGGTCATCGCGTCATTCTCCTTCTTCTCTTCCTGCTGCTTCCCGCATCGGCTGTGGCGGAGCTCCGGGTGCAGGGCCTGTTCGAGGGCCGCGCGCTGTTCGAACTGGACGGCGAACGCTTGCTGTTGCGCGAGGGTGAGACGGGTCCTGACGGGTTGCGTCTGCTGCGGGCGACGAGCCGCTCGGTCCTCGTCGAATACCAGGGGAGGCAGCAGGAGTTCACGCTCGAGCGCGGCCGGTTCGGTGGTGTGTATCAGCGGGCTCAGCCAGAAATCCGCATCCAGCCCGATCCCCAGGGCGGTTACTTCGTACGCGGCCTGATCAACGGCCGGTCGGTGCCCTTCATGGTCGACACCGGTGCCACCCTGATCACGCTCAGCGAGGTCGAGGCGGAACGGTTGAGTCTGTCCACAGCCGGCGGTGCCGAGGTTCCCGTGGAGACGGCATCGGGGCGTGTGTCGGGCCGGCGGATCCTCATCGATCGGGTGCAGGTGGGCGGGCTTGAGCTGAATCGCGTGGAGGCAGTGGTCCTGCCCGGGGATCGCCCGATGACCGCGTTGCTGGGCATGAGTTTTCTGGGTCGAATGGACATGCGAAACGAGGGCTCGGTGCTGGTGCTGCAGGTGCGGTGATCGTCCGGCTGTGGCCGGCCATCCCGTCAGAGGCCCAGTGCCGAGAGCCACAGTGGCAGCGTCAACGCCGCGATCAGCGTTGCCGCGCCCACGGTCGCGGCGACCAGCGGGCCGTCTCCGCCCATGCGGGTGGCGAGGATGTAGGCGGAGGAGGCCGGGGGCAATGCGGCCAGCATCACCGCCGCGGCGAGGTATTCGCCCTGCAGGCCGGCCAGCAGCGCCAGTCCCAGCGCGAGCGCCGGAACTCCCAGCAGCTTGGCCCCGATGAAGTAGACCACCAGCGCCTTCTGACGCGGTTCCAGCAGGAAAGTCAGACTGGCGCCGGTGGCGAGCAGCCCGAGCGGCAGCGCCGGTTCGCCCAGAAAGATCAGCGTGGCGAGCGCGAGCTCCGGCAGGGGCAACCCGAGAGCCGACCACCCCAGTCCGGTGAAGGTCGCGAGAATGAACGGGTTGCGCAACAGTTCCCGCAGGATCGGCTGGCGGCCGTGGTGTGCAAGGGCCCAGACCGAGGCCACATTGGCCAGCGGGATCACGAAGCCGGCCAGCAGTGCGAAGGCGGCGATCCCGTCCGCGCCGAATACGCCGCCGAGCAGGGCCATGCCGATGTAGGTGTTGAAGCGGAACGAACACTGGAAGATGGAGGCAAAGGCCTTCGGGGATGGCGACAGCAACGGTCGGGCAGCCAGACCCAGCAGCATGCCCCCGATCATGAAGCCGAAGCCCACCAGAATCATCGTGCCGCCGGCAGCCAGATCAATGGGCCGGCTGGCGAGCGTGCCGAAGAGGAGCGCCGGGAACAGTACGTAGTAGACCAGCGCCTCGATGCCCCGCCACACATCCGTGCCCGGCATGCCAAGGCGTTTCAGCGCGTGGCCGAGCGCGATCAGCGCGATGATCGGAAACAGGGTGACGAGCGTTGCAGTCATGACCGTCGCATTGCAGGCTGGGGTGCGCTGGGGCCGGTTACATGTCCCGGTAGAGATGCGGCATCAGCAGGGCGCCGCACCCAATGTTAACGCCAACCGGGCAGGGTGGACGAAGGCCGTGCCCGAATGCTTCCATGCTGCGGTTGCCAGGATGCAATCGACGGGTTCAGATGCTCGCTGGAGGTCTCCGATGACGGGTACAGACCCGCTGCACCGCGTATTCTTCGCACTGTGGCCGGATCAGCGGCTGCGGGCCACTCTCGCGGCGCTTGCCCGTTCGCTGCCGGCCGACGGCCGCCCGGTGCCGGCGGCGCATCTGCACCTGACCCTCGCTTTTCCGGGCACGGTGAGTGCGGCGAAGGTGGCGGAAATGTCCGCACGTGCGGACAGGCTGCGGCTGCCGAAGATCCGCCTGATGCTCGGCCGGCTCGGCTGGTTTCCCCGCCCGCGGGTCGCGTGGATCGGGCCCTCACGGACGGTGCCCGAACTGGAATCGCTGGCGGCTGAACTGAAGGGCCTTTGCGAGGCCAGCGGCGTGAGGATGGAGGACCGCGCGTACCGCCCGCACGTGACGCTGCGCCGATTCGTTACCCGATTCGAGTCTTTCGACGTCGAGCCGATGGAATGGCGGCCCGGCGAAATGGTGCTGATCGAGTCGGGGCAGGCCGGACATCCCGGGCCCTACCAGGTGCTGCGCAGTTGGTCCGTTTCGCCTGATTGATTCCACGACCGGGTACCGTTCGGGCTACGCCTGTGGAAGCCCACATGACATGGGTGGACCCGATTGGAACGATGTTACCGGGTGTGGCAGCCTGGATCCCGGGCACGAAAAAGCCCGGTCCTCGCGGACCGGGCTTTTGGCATCAGCCTACACTCAGGGCTGAATTACTCGGCAGGAGCCGGCTCCGGCTGGCCGTAGGGCATCATCGGGGCGCCGTAGGGGGCGCCGTAGCCGTAACCCGGGCCGTAGCCGTAGCCGCGACCGTAGGGGTAGCCGTAACCGTAGGCATCGCCATAGCCGCGGCCATGTCCCCAGCCACGGCCGGTGCCGCGGGCCGAGAAGTCAAAGTCGCTGAACATGTCGCCGAAGCCGAACATGTCACCCATGCCGCGGCCGTAGCCGGGGCCGCCGTAGCCAGGACCGCCCCAACCGGGACCGCCGTAGCCAGGACCGCCCCAACCGGGACCGCCCCAACCGGGGCCGCCGTAGCCAGGACCGCCCCAACCGGGACCGCCCCACTGGGCACTGGAGGACATCGGGATCGCGAAGGCACCGACCAGAGCGGCGATGGCGAGAAGTTTGAGCGAGTTGCGCATGTTTGGAATCCTTTTGGTTTAAGTACAGGGCCCTCTGGGTCCGCGGGATCCGCGGGCAGCGCCAAGGGTGGAGCACTGCGGTGGGAATCTGACCTTACGGACCGGGCTCGCCTTTCGGAGGGATCCCGATAGTGAATTAGAAATCTCTAATGTGTGGTCAGGCTAAGGTGAAGGAGCCGGCGAATTCAAGCGAGAGTTCGAAAAAATCGAATCAACAACACGTTTTCGATTCAATTCTTCTAAGTAAACCCAGCGTTTTCAGTGCTTTGGTCCTGGAGAAAATTTTTCTCGCGCTTCGGGGCGAGCTGGGTCCGCCTCGTCAACGTCGTTTCACTATACAGGTGGGCCGTCAAAGTGGTCAATCGGCCCCGTCGCCGGGGGCCGCCGAGCTGGCCCGCCGCCTGACGCCGTACCAGCGGGATCAGGCCAATGCGCCACCGCAGCTGGAGCCCTGCCCGGCAGTGCAGCCAAAGCAGTGGTCGGCGACGGCAATCGGGGTGTCCGGCAGAGTGAGTGGATCCAGATCCCGGATGTGCCGCCGGGGTCGACCTGCGGCTCCCAGCGGGATGTGCAGCATCTGGTTGAAGTCGCAGTCGTACAGGAAGCCCTGCCAGTCGACCGAGACCAGCGACCGGCACATCACCTGTTCCAGATTGGCGGCCTGGTGCGCGAGACGGAGTGTCTGCATGTAGCTGTTGTACTCGCCCTTGCGGGCCAGGGTTTTCGCGAATCGGTTGATCGGCATGTTGGCGATGGTGAACAGCCGGGTGAACACGATGCCGTAGTGTTTCTGGAGGTGTTCCTGATACGCGACCTCCAGGGAATCCTGGGGTGGGGGGAGCTGCGGCCCCTGCGGGTTGTACACGAGGTTCAGTTCCAGCCCCGAACCCGGCTGGCCGTAGCCCAGTGCGTTCAGTTGCCGGAGTCCGGTCAGGCTGCCCTCGAAGACCCCGTCGCCCCGCTGGGCGTCGACATTTTCTTCGAGGTAGCAGGGCAGGGAGGCAATCACCGTTACGCGGTGTTGCGCGAGAAATTCCGCAAGGTCTTCCTGCCCGGGCTGTGAGAGAACGGTGAGGTTGCAGCGGTCGAGCACGTTGACACCCAGGGCACGTGCCGAGGCGACCAGGTGCCGGAAGTGCGGATTCAGCTCTGGTGCGCCTCCGGTCAGGTCCAGGGTCTCGATCCCGGCGCCGCGGAGGAAGGCGAGGATGTCCTCGATGGTCTCGCGCTGCATGACCTCCTTTCGGTTTGGCCCTGCGTTCACGTGGCAGTGGAAACAGGTCTGGTTGCAGACATAGCCGAGGTTGGCCTGCACGGTGGTCAGCCGTCCGCGGCGGATTTCCGGGAAGTCGTCGAGCAACCGTACGATTTCAGCTTCTGCCATGGTCCATCGGTTCCAGGTTGGGGTCTTCGCAATCCTGCCGTCACTCCGGCAGGAACCGTATATTGCCGTACCACGCACGGGTTTCCTGGCCGGTATTGTCGCAGTCGGTCATGACCGCGACGGCATTGATCCGTGCCGGCTCGCGGTCGTGGAAGCGGCGAAAGTCCTCGAGCACGTTCCTGCGCTCGGTCCGCCAGCCGCCACCGGCATCCTCGGCCGTCGCCACGGCAATCATGCGGGCCTGCGACGCGAAGGCGTTGGGCCAGTCCTGCCCGCGCTCGGCCTTGCTGCTCCAGACGTAGTTCAGGGCGCGGGTCCGCCAGCGCA
>SKQM01000043.1 GCA_007119005.1 Thioalkalivibrio sp. | reverse complement strand
GCAGCGAGCACCCCTGGGTCCGGCGCTTCCTGCGTCGGGCCGAAACGGAGGATCTTTCGGCATGAATGCCGTGCAGCACTTCAGGCTGGGCCTGTTCATTCTGGGCGCGATCGCGGTGGCCGTGATCGTGCTGGTGGTGATGGGTACCGGAAACCTGTTCCGTCCGACCGTGATGATGGAGACCTACATCGACGGTTCGGTGCAGGGTCTCGACGTCGGTGCCCCGATCAAATTCCGGGGAGTGACCATCGGGGAAGTGACCGGACTCGGGTTTACCTCGACCGAATACGAGGCCGCCGTGTCCCCAGTCGAGCGTAAGCGTTACGTGCTGGTCCACGGCCGGCTGCGCCCGGATCGCTTCGCCACGACAACGCGCGAGGGGTACTTCTCCGAGGACATCCTTGGGCCACTGGTCGACGCAGGCCTGCGCGTGCGCATGGCCGCGCAGGGCATCACGGGGATCAATTACCTGGAACTCGATTTTCTCGACCCCGCGACGCACCCGCCGTTGCCGATCGCATGGGAGCCGCGCACCGCCTACATTCCGTCGGCGCCCAGTATCGCCACGCAGTTCCTCGAGTACGCGGAGGGCGCGCTGCGCCGCATCGATCTGCTCGACATCGAGGGGGTGGTGGACGGCGCAACAACCCTGCTGTTCACCCTGGAGAGAACAGTGGCCGCGCTCGACACCGAGACGCTGAACCGGCAGGCGATGGAGATGACGGCACAACTCACCGAGACGCTGGCGCAAAGCCAGAGATTGCTGGTTGCCGCCGAGCGGCTGCTCGAGGACCCGGACGTGGCCGCCCTGCCGGGCGAAGCGCGCGGGACACTGCAATCCCTGCGCGGGACTATCGAGGAGGCCGATCTCGGCGAGCTGGTGCGGCAGATCGAACAGGTGGTGACGCGGCTCGATCGTGGGCTGGATATCAACGAGCAGCGGCTGGCGGCGACGCTCGGCGATCTGCAGTCGGCCACCGCTACGCTCCGGTCACTGAGCGAGGACGCCCGCCGTAACCCGGCCGGCACGATCTTCGGGGGACCGCCTCCGCGCAGTACACTCGAGAGGGGTCAGTGAGATGGTCAAGGTGACAGGATGGTGGGTGCTGCTTGTGCTGCTGGCCGCGCTGGTTGGGGGTTGTACCCTGGTGCCAACGCAGCCATCGGTCGACCGTGCCTGGTTTCTGCTGGAAGTTCCGCCCGCACCGGTGACGCAGACTGCGCCGGTGCCGGTGGAACTGAGCTCGGTGCGGGTCGCACCGGCGATGGCGGGCAAGGGGCTGGTGTATCGCCTGGGTCCCTATCGCTATGAATCGGATTTCTATAACGAGTGGTTCCTCAACCCCCGTGAGCACGTGGAACAGCTTCTGCGCGAACGTTGGGCCCGTGAGGACGGCCCGGTGCGGCTGGTCGCGGACGCGCGCGCCGAACGCGATGCCCGGCAGGTCGACGTCCTGGTCACCGCTTTGCATGGAGACCTGGACGGGGTGGCACCGGGTCTGGCGGTGGTCGGTATGCGCGTGTTCGTCCAGGGCGGCGACCGGACCGGGCTCTGGGAGCTGGAGCGAAGGATTCCGATGGCTGCGCGTTCTCCAGAGGCGCTGGTCTCGGCGCTCTCACTGGGCATGAATGAACTGCTTCTGGAGCTCGAACAACGACTGGGGGTGTGAGACATGGCGAGCGTTTACGACTTCCAGGCGGAGACGCTGGACGGGCGGCAGCAGGACCTGGCGGACTATCGCGGACAGGTGCTGCTGGTGGTGAACGTGGCGAGCGAATGCGGTTTCACTTCCCAGTACGCGGGGCTGCAGGCCCTGCATGAGACGTACGTGGACCAGGGCTTTCAGGTACTGGGGTTTCCCTGCAACCAGTTCGGCGGCCAGGAGCCGGGAGGGCCTGCGCAGATTGCAGAATTCTGTAGCAGCCGTTTTGGGGTCGACTTTCCGATGTTCGCGAAGGTCGAGGTAAACGGGGGCAGTGCCCATCCGCTATATCGGTTCCTCAAAAAGGAGGCGCCCGGGGCCCTGGGGACCACAGCCATCAAGTGGAACTTCACCAAGTTCCTGGTGGGCCGCGACGGACGGGTGATCGATCGGTTCGCGCCGAGCAAGCGGCCGGAGGAGCTGCGGTCCGCGATCGAAAAGGCGCTTGCCGTGCCTGCGGAAGGTTGAGATTCGCCCGCATGCCGGACGGAAACCCCGCAGGGGTGCCGGACGTATCCGCGCAGGAGGCCGAGGACCGGTACTGGATGTCTCTGGCCCTGCAGGAGGCTGAGCGTGGCCGGGAGGCGGGCGAGGTACCGGTCGGGGCCGTGGTGGTACTGGACGGGCGCTGCCTTGCCAGGGCGCACAACGCCCCGATCGGTGAACGGGATCCTACCGGGCATGCCGAAATCCGCGCCCTGCGTGAGGCTGCACAGCGGCTCGCGAATTATCGGCTGCCCGGAACCACCCTGTACGTGACCCTGGAGCCCTGCCCGATGTGTGTTGGCGCGATGGTGCATGCGCGGGTCGCGCGTCTGGTTTACGGCGCCCCGGACCCGCGCACCGGAGCAGCCGGTGGTGCGCTCGATCTCGTTTCACACCCCTCCCACAACCACCGCATCGAGGTGACCGGCGGCGTCGAGGCCGAACGGGCGGCGGCGATGCTGCGCGAATTCTTCCGGCTGCGGCGGGGCCGCTGACCGCGCGTCCTCGCTCCGTTAGAGGGACAGGGGCACGCTCAGATAGAGTGGCCCGCGACCGTTCTGGTCGCCGGGTTCCGGAAACAGCTGCACCAGCCAGTCGTAGTAGCTGCGGATGTTCTGCACGTAGGTCACCGGTTCCCAGCCGCGCGCATAGCCGTAGCGGGTCTGCTGGTACCACTCGCGCTGCGCCAGCCTGGGCAGCCAGTTCATCACGTCCAGCCACAGATTCGGGTCGCCGCCGCCGTTCTCGGTGAGAATGCGTGCGTCGAGCAGGTGGCCGAGACCCACGTTGTAGGAAGCGAGGGCCATCCAGGTGCGGTCCGGTTCGCTGATGGCCTCGGGGAGCCGCTCCAGCATCTGCAGCACGTAACGGGCACCGCCCTCCACGCTCTGACGGGGGTCGGTGCGGTCGCTGACGCCCAGTGACTGCGCGGTCGCGGTGGTCAGCATCATCAGCCCACGCACGCCCGTGGGCGACACGGCCCCGGGATCCCACAGAGATTCCTGATAACTCACCGCAGCCAGGAAACGCCAGTCGAGGCCATGTTCCAGCGCAATTTCCTCGAACACTGGCCGCCATGTGTCGAGGCGTTCCTGCACGAGCCGGTTGAAACTGATCACGTCCACCAGGTCGTGGACTTCGAGGTGCCCGAAATGTCGATCGAAGAGAAGTTCGAACGCGCGTCCGGCGCGCAGGGCTTCCAGGTAATCGTGGGCGGAATCGATCAGGCTGCGATCGAGTCCCGGTGGGAAGAGCCAGACCACCGGGGCGCTCGCGTCCAGTTCGAGGCTGGGGCGCAGCGCGGTGTACACGCGCTGCAGTCGGTTCAGTTCGATGGAGGTGAGCACTGCGTAGTCGACATGGCCCGCGCGCAAGGCTGCGACCAGATCCGGCCCGTCCGCGTACTGGATCAGTTCGACGTCGCTCCAGGTTCCTGCCCGTTCCTGGGCCGCCGTCAGTGCCTCCGGCAGGGCCAGGATCGAGGTGACACCGATGCGCGCGCCCTGTTGCAGGAGTTCTTCCAGGCTGCCGACCCCGCGGCCGTTCCCGTGCCAGTGCACCAGCCGCTTCTGAATCGGCAGGATCTCCGGCCCGACAGTCAGGCCGGGGTCGTCCCGCGGGGCGGTGAGCATACCGGCCGCAAGATCCACACGGCGCGCACGCAACAGGCGGTAGGCCTCCTGAGGCCCCGATACCGGGTGCACGCGCAGTCTGGCGCCCAGGCTTTCGGCGAGCCCGGTCAGCAGCACGAGTTCGAACTGGTCCGAGCCGTTGCTGAGGTCCGTCACGGTGTGGTCATGCGGGTGACTGACCAGCGCCACGTGAAGCTCCTGCTTGAACAGCGCGAGGTTCAGACCCGAGGGTGTGTAGTGCCAGGCCCAGACCACGATCGCGAGCAGCAGCAGGGCGAACACGCCGATTTCGATCCGGCGCGCCAGTGTATTCTTCGGTC
Organism: Thioalkalivibrio sp.; assembly: GCA_007119005.1. Lineage (GTDB taxonomy): Bacteria > Pseudomonadota > Gammaproteobacteria > Ectothiorhodospirales > Ectothiorhodospiraceae > Thioalkalivibrio. The sequence continues at coordinate 1,789 of SKQM01000043.1, read as the reverse complement.
GCAGTCGCGGGGGCCAATGCATGAGGCCATTGATCATAGCCTCTGCGTGGAAAAAACGTCGACAGAAGACGGGCGAGGCGCCCGCGCGCACTGGATTCCCAGCGGGCGGCGCGGACGCCGTAGCCGTCAGAAGCTCATGAACAGGCCGCCGTTGACTTCGTAATTGGCGCCCGTGATATACGCAGCCCGATCGTCACACAGGATCCCCACCAGGTAGGCGACTTCGTCCGGAGTCCCCATACGCGCCATTGGAATCGTGGAGATGATCTGTTGCCGCACTTCCTCGGCGATCGCCTCGGTCATCTCGGTGGCGACGTAGCCGGGCGAGATCGTGTTGACGGTCACTCCCTTGCGGGCGACCTCCTGCGCCAGTGCCATCGTGAAGCCGTGAGCTCCCGCCTTTGCGGCCGAGTAATTGGTCTGGCCGAACTGGCCACGCTGGCCGTTTACGGAAGAGATGTTCACGACGCGGCCCCAGCCGCGCTCGGTCATACCATCGACCACCTGGCGCGTGACGTTGAACAGGCTGTCGAGGTTGGTGCTCATCACCGCCTTCCAGTGTCCCGGTTCCATCTTGCGGAAGGTCTTGTCGCGCGTGATGCCGGCGCAGTTGATCAGTACGTCCACCGGGCCCACGCGGGCCTCGATGTCCTTGACCATCTTCTGCGATTCTTCGAACGAGGAGACGTCGCCCGAGGCGATCTCGAACTCGCGGCCTTCCGCCGCATGTTTTTTCTGCCAGGCCTCGGCCTGCTCCTGCTCGGGTGGATAGTAGCCTGCGACGACCTTGAAGCCCCGCGCGAGCAGTTCGACACAGATCGCCGATCCGATCCCCCCGATTCCCCCAGTGACCAACGCTATACGTGCCATGCATCCTCCGGTGTGCGACCCACCAAACGCCAAAGGGGGCGACCAGCGCCCCCTCCATTGGCTCAGGGCCGGTTAGTGGTTCAGGCGGCAGCCTTTGCCGCAGCCTTCTTGAACGTCTCGCCGGCGGCCTGCACGTTCTTGCTGGCCACCTGCATCTGCTGGTCCAACACGTCGGCGGCGGAATCGCGGGCCTCGGTCAGGACCTCGATCGCCGAGCGGTAGTTCTTCAGCCACTCCTGGCCGTATTCCTGCGCCAGTTTGGCCTGGCTGGACACCAGTTCCTGGTACCCCTTGGCCTTGGTCACGACTTCCATGCCCTTGGCGTTGGCTTCCATCATGGTGCTGGTCAGGTCGAGTTGCTGCTGGAACAGGCGCTCGCCGGCGCGCATGTTGATTTCACCCAGCTTGCGCAGGGCCTCGAAGCTGCCCTGGGCCATTTCATTATAGGCGTCGAACATTTGGTTTTGCATGGTGAATTCTCCTGGCTAATGCCACCGCCCGGGATTGGTGCAGTGCAGCATTGTTGCAGTGCAGCATAGGATGCCCGCAGGACGATGTCAAGTCCTCGGCCAGGATTTGTCGGGAGCCCGGTTTGCGCCCACGGGCAGGCAGGGCCCGCGCCCGAAGGTCGTGAACCCGCGAAGTCGGTATTCATCCCGGGTGCCGCCCCGGGCAGACGCGGATCGGGCTTACTTGGGACGCGTGCGGGAAGGCCGGCTGGAGGGCAAACCTGCTGTCCGGAAAAAACTGTCCTGCATCTCCCGCCAGAGCTCGATGTTGCGCTCAGTGAGCTCGGCCCAGGTCTGCAGGGCCTCTCCCGGCAGCAGCTGGTCGAGTTGCGACTGCATCTGATGCTGCTGTTCGGCATACAGCTTCAGGGTCTGGTCGAGGAAGCTCGAGAAGGCGTCCTGCAGGGATT
>SKQM01000243.1 GCA_007119005.1 Thioalkalivibrio sp. | reverse complement strand
TTTCAATGACAACATTGAAATCGTTCGGCAAATCCTGACCTGCGACGATTTTGTTCAGATCCATACCCGGGTCCTCGTGGCTGACATGACGGGCCATTATACCGGCGTTGGCGGCGAGAGGAATCGCCCTTGCAGGCCCCGTGCGCAGCAGGTATAAGTCGGGTCGCGGGCGGATGGAACCGCATGTTCCCCTGCAACCCCGGGAGCCCTGCTGCGCGGATGCGCCGGCGTTCCGAACGTCGCGCCTTTCCGGGAACCATGCGGAAGAAAAGCCCCCTTCTGGCCGCGTGTGTGGCCGCCAAAGGAACCACCCGATGCACCGCTCCGGACACAGCCTGCGCAGACCATGATGGCCACGCGGTCGCGTCTCCTTGGATTCGTTTTACCGGCGATGGTCCTCGCCTCGGCCCCGGCCACGGCCGAGTACGTTTCCTCCTGCCCGGTCCCCGCACCATCTTTCTGGCCCGAACTGCGATCGCTGCCGCCGGAGGTCATCGAGATCGAGGCGGACGAGATCGAGGCCATCCGGGGGGAACTCGTTCGCGCGCGCGGGGAGGTCCGTCTTTTCGCCGAGGGACGGCGTCTTGACGCGGAGGCCATCGATTATCGGATCCCTGACCAGACCGTGGAGGCTCTCGGCCGAACACGCCTGTTCGACGGCGACTTCCTGGTGCAGGCCGAGTCGGGTCGCTATCAGATCGACGACGAACTCGGCGAGTTCGAGGACATCGACTACTGGCTGCAGTCGAGAGGGGCCCGCGGGAGCGCCGATCTCGCGGCGCAGGACGGACCCGGCCGGGTACGACTGAGCGGCGGAAGCTTCACCACCTGCCCCGAGGGCAAGGACAGCTGGTGGCTGTACGCCGGCCGGATCCGCCTGGACCAGGAGAGCGGTCGCGGCCACGGCTACGACGTGAGGCTGCATTTCAAGGACGTGCCGATCTTCTACACGCCGTACATCAACTTTCCGATCGACGATCGCCGGCAGTCGGGTATCCTGACGCCGTCGGGCGGATACTCCTCGAATTCCGGGCTCGATCTCGCGATCCCCTGGTACTGGAACATCGCCCCCAACTACGACGCGACCCTGACGCCGCGCCTGCTCTCGAACCGGGGCCTGATGCTGGACACCGAGTGGCGCTACCTGCGACCGCGGATGCGGGGGCAGCTCGACCTCGCCGTCCTGCCGAATGACCGCGTGGCCGATGACGACCGCTACCTGGCGCGGCTGCAGCACCGCTCCTCGCTCGCTCCCGGACTGGCGCTGGTCGTCGACGCCACCGACGTTTCCGACCAGAACTACTTCCAGGACTTCGGCACCAGCGTTTCCGTCACCAGCACCGCCGTGGTGGAACGTCGGGCCGACCTGATCTACAACCGGCCGAACGTCCGGATGACCGGAAGACTGCAGGATTACAAGTCGCTGGATCCAACCCTGCCCCCGCGCCAGGAACCGTACCGCCGTCTGCCGCAGATACTTCTTGAATCGGGTCAATCGCGGGACAGCGGAGTGTTCTGGGATCTCCGTTCCGAACTGGTCCAGTTCGACCGGCCGGACTCGGTGACCGGGCTTCGCTTCGACCTGGAACCCGAGCTTGGTTACCGCCACGACGCGGGGGGATATTTCATTGAACCCCGCATTGGCCTTCGGTACACGGGTTACAGCCTTGACGATGTCCAACCGGGCACGGACAGGCATCCCACCCGTTCAGTGCCGCATGCAAGTATCGATGGCGGATTGATCTTCGAACGCTGGCTCGGCGACGGCTCCCTGCAAACGCTGGAACCCCGGGTCTTCTATGGCTACGTTCCGTTTCGGGATCAGGACGGCATTCCCCTGTTCGACACCGCCGAACGCGAATTCAGTTTCGACAGCCTGTTCACCACCCGGCGCTTCGTCGGAGCCGACCGGGTCGGGGACACCCACCAGGTGACGACCGCACTGACCAGCCGCATCATCGACCCCGGCACCGGCGTGGAGCGGCTGAGCCTGTCCGCCGGGCAGATCACCTATCTCGACGACCGGCGCGTCCGTCTGCGCCCCACGGATCCGACGTTGCAGGAGACCCGCTCGGAGCTGGCGGCGGAGGCGCTGGCGCGATTCGGACGCAGCTGGCGGACCCAGGCCTCGGTGATTTTCGACACGGGGCGAGACCGGGCTCGCCTGGCCACACTCGGCGTCGCGTACAATCCGCACGAACGGGCGCTGCTGAATCTCGGCTACCGTCTCCGCGAGGATCGGATCGAGCAGACCGACATCTCCGGATTCTGGCCGCTCAGCAATCGCATTCAGGCCATCGGACGATGGAACTACAGCCTGTTCGACGAGCGCACCATCGAACTCCTGGGCGGATTCGAGTATCGAAGCTGTTGTTACGGTCTGCGCATCGCCATGCGCCGGTACCTGACCGATTCCGACGGCGAGTACAATAATTCGATCTTCGTTCAATTGACGCTGGACGGATTGGGGCGCCTCGACACCGGGCTGGACGATCTGTTGCGTGAGGGAATTACCGGATATGACACATTCGACAACCGCTAGCACATTTGGCGTCCTGCTGCTGGTGCTGCTGCTGGTGGGCGCAGGGAGCGCGCAGGCGCAGTTCCAGGAACAGGACCGGTTCCTGGATGGCATCGTCGCGGTGGTTGGCGACGATGTGATCACCGAGAGGGAGCTGGTCGAGCGCATCAACCTTGCGGAGCAGCAACTGGCACAGCGCGGCGCCCGAGCGCCGAACCGGGATGTCCTGATCCGGCAGGTGATGGAGCGTATGGTCGTGGAACGGGTGCAGCTGCAGGAGGCTCGCAGGGTCGGGATCAACATCGACGAGATCACGCTGAACCGCACGATGGAAAGCATCGCCGCCGAGAACAACCTGACGCTGCTGCAACTGCGCAACGCCCTGGCGGCGGAGGGGGTGGACTTTGCGGCGTTCCGCCAGCAGATCCGTGATGAACTCACCATCGCCCAACTGCGGCGCCGTCAGGTCGATAACCGGCTGCGCGTGGGCGAGCAGGAGATCGACGACCTGATCGCGGCCGAGAGCGGCGCGATCGATCGGGACATCCGCTACCAGCTGTCGCACATCCTGATCGCACTGCCCCAGGGCGCCGACTCGGCCACCATTGCCGCCGCGCGCGAGAAAGCTGAAGGGCTGCGGGCCAGGGCACGCGCGGGAGAGGACTTCGCCGGCCTGGCGATCAGCCATTCCGACGCGCCGGATGCATTGGATGGAGGCGACATGGGTTGGCGTGGAGCGGCCGACATCCCAACCCTGTTCGCGCGCAACGTGATCCTGATGCGGCCCGGGGAGATCAGCCCGGTGCTGCGCTCACCGAACGGCTTTCACATCGTGAAGCTGATCGACCGCGAGGCGGGCGCGGAGCTCAAGGTCACCCAGACGCGTGCCCGGCACATTCTGATCAGCCCGGACCAGATCCGCACCGAACAGGAGGCGCAAGCGCAGGCCAGGAACCTGTACAACCGCATCCGCGAAGGGGCGTCCTTCGCCGACCTGGCCCGTGGGCATTCCGACGACGTCGGCTCGGCCGCACGCGGTGGCGAACTCGGTTGGCTGAGCCCCGGCGAAACGGTCCCCGCCTTCGAGGAAGCGATCAACCGGCTTCCGGTCGGCCAGATCAGCACACCGATTCAGAGCCCGTTCGGCTGGCACATCATCGAAGTGCAGGAGCGGCGCCAGGTGGACGCGTCCCGCGACCTGCTGCGTGCCCGGGCCCAGGAAGTGCTGCAGAACCGCAAGCGGGAAGAGGAGACCGAGCTCTGGCTCCGCCGCCTGCGCGACGAAGCCTTCGTCGAATACCGGGTCGAGGGGCTCGGGTCCTGACCCGCGGTCCTGGATCCAGGACACATCGTGATCGCACCTCAACCGGCCCGTCTTGCATTGACAGCGGGTGAACCTGCGGGCATCGGCCCCGATCTGCTGCTCCAGCTCGCCGACCGACCGACCGGTGCGCAGCGCGTGGTCATCGGTGACCCGGTGGTTCTGGAGGAGCGCGCCCGGCAGCTCGGGCTCAACATTCGGCTCCGGGAATTCGCCCCGGACCAGCCGCCCCGACCGAGCCCAGCGGGATGCCTGGACCTGATCGCGGTGCGGACCCGGAACCCCGTGCAACCGGGACGCCTGGATCCGGAGAACGCCAGCCATGTGCTGGCCCTTCTGGAGACCGCCGCGCGCGGCTGCATCGAAGGCATCTTCGACGCAATGGTCACCGGCCCCGTGCACAAGGGCGTGATCAATCAGGCCGGTCACCCCTTCACCGGTCACACGGAGTGGCTCGCGGCGCGCGCCGGAATCAACCGGCCGGTGATGATGCTGACCGCTGGCGGTCTGCGGGTGGCACTGGCGACCACGCATCTTCCGCTGCGGGCTGTCCCCGATTCGATCACCGCCGAATTGCTGGACGAGGTGCTCACAATTCTCGACCACGACCTGCGCCGGGACTTCGGCTGTCCAAAACCCCGCATCGTGGTCTGCGCACTCAACCCACATGCCGGTGAGCAGGGCGTCCTGGGCACCGAGGAGCTGACCATCATCAGTCCAGCCCTGGATGGGTTGAGGGCGCGCGGCCTCGACCTGCGCGGGCCGGTTCCTGCCGACACCGCATTCACTCCCGCCGTACTCGCGGATGCCGATGCCGTCCTCGCGATGTACCACGACCAGGGACTCCCGGTGCTGAAGCACGCCGGCTTCGGCCTGGCGGTCAACGTGACACTGGGCCTGCCCTTCATCCGCACGTCGGTGGATCACGGGACCGCACTGGACCTCGCGGGCACCGGCCGCGCCGATGCCGGGAGCTTCCTGGCCGCGGAGCGGCTGGCACAGCAACTGGCGGACCTCCGGCGCAGCAGTCCTGCCGCGCGCCCCGCACCCAACCGGATCCTGACGTGAACCGCCCGCCCGCCCCGCGAAAACGCTTCGGCCAGAACTTCCTGCACGACCCGGCCGTGCTGGCGCGCATCGTCGCAGCCATCGCCCCACAGCGGCAGGACAGGATGATCGAGATCGGGCCGGGTCTTGGCGCGCTGACCGTGCCTCTGCTGAGTCGGCTCGACCATCTCGAGGTCGTGGAACTGGACCGCGATTTGATTCCCGGGCTGCGAGCGCTCGCCCCCCCAGAGCGTCTGACCATCCACTGCGCCGACGCCCTGAACTTCGATTTCGCCGCGCGCGCACCAGCAGAAGGGTCCCTCAGGATCGTCGGCAATCTCCCCTACAACATCTCCACGCCGTTGCTCTTTCATCTGCTCGCACAGGCTCACGCGATACGGGACATGCACTTTCTGCTGCAGAAGGAGGTCGTGGAGCGACTGGTCGCCAATCCCGGCAGCAAGCGCTATGGGCGTCTCGGCGTGATGCTGGGGGCACGCGCAGTGGCTCGGCAGCTGTTCACGGTCGGACCCGGTGCCTTCCGGCCCGCTCCAAAGGTCGAATCCGCAGTGGTTCGCATCGAGCCCCTGGCGCGGTCGAGAGTCCCGGAACCCCTGGAAGCGACGTTTCGCCGTGTCGTCAACCAGGCCTTCTCCAACCGCAGAAAGACGCTGCGGCGCGCACTGGCGGGCATCCTCGAGCCGGACGATATTGCCGCCGCCGACGTGGATGGTGGCCTCAGGCCCGAACAGCTGGGCATCGAGACCTTCGTGGCACTGGCCCGGGCGGCATACGACCGGGCAGGACAGCAGTCCGGTCACACCGCCGAGCTCCCCGGCCCCGCACGTTCAGGGGACCGTGGACAGAGGGAATCGGCATGAACCTAGTCGTTGCGGACATTGGTGGGACCAAGACGCTGGTCGCTCTCGCGCACCGCGAAGGTGACAAGTGGCAGTTCGCGCACAGGAAGCGGCTGCCGAGCGGTGATTACGGGAGCCTGCCGGAACTCCTGGATCACTGGCTCGACACGGAACTGGATGGCGACAGAGAGATCGCCGGCATCGGGCTGGCACTGGCCGGCCCGGTGACCGGGTCCGAAGATTCCGTGCAGGCCCGCACCACCAA
>SKQM01000210.1 GCA_007119005.1 Thioalkalivibrio sp. | reverse complement strand
TCTGCTTGATATTGCGCAACGTGGTCCTGGAGAGCGCAATGGCCTGGCTGATGCCGGCAAGGTTGTCGGACATCAGCACAACCTCGGCCGACTCCATCGCCACGTCGGTGCCGGAGCCGATCGCGATGCCGATGTCGGCCTGCGCCAGCGCCGGCGCATCGTTGATGCCGTCGCCGACGAAGGCCACCTTGCGGCCGTCCTGTTGCAGGGTACGGATCGCCTCGACCTTGCCCTCCGGCAGGACATCTGCGACGACCTCGTCGATTCCCAGTTTGCGCGCGATGGCCTCCGCGGTCCGGCGATTGTCGCCACTGATCATCACGACCCGCAGATCCTGTTCGTGCAGCCACTGAACGGTTGGCGCGGCGCTGGGCTTCGGCGGGTCGGCAACCGCGAGCAGCGCACCCAGATGTCCGTCGACCGCCACGTAAAGCGGGGTCGCACCCTCATCCGCCATCTGGTCCGCCATGTCCGCGAACCGGTCGGTATCGATACCCGATCGGGAGAGAAAGCGTCGCGAACCGACCAGCACCCTGCGCGCATCGACCGTTCCTTGGGCCCCCTGCCCCGCCGTTGCCGTGAAATCCCGGAGCTCTTCCGGCGTGAGACCCCGCGCCTTGGCGCCCCGCACGATCGCCTGGGCGATCGGGTGTTCCGAGTGTGTTTCCACGCTGGCGGCCAGTGCGAGCACTTCCTCTTCCCGGAAACCGTCGGCGGTGACGATGGCGGTCAACTCGGGGCGACCCGCGGTCAGGGTCCCGGTCTTGTCCATGGCCACGACCTCGATTCCGCGCAGGGCCTGTAGCGCGTCTCCACCGCGGAACAGCACCCCCATCTCGGCGCCCTTGCCCGTGCCAACCATGATCGACGTGGGCGTGGCCAGGCCCATCGCGCAGGGGCAGGCGATGATCAGCACCGCGACCGCATTGACCAGCGCCAGTGTCAGCGCGGGTACGGGCCCGAACACCAGCCAGACCACGAAGGTCATCAACGCGATCGCGATCACCGCGGGTACGAAGTACTTCGTGACGCGATCCACCAGTGCCTGGATCGGAAGCTTGGAGCCCTGGGCGGCCTCGACCATGCGGATGATCTGCGCAAGTACGGTGTCGCGTCCTACGCGGGTGGCCTCGAAGACCAGGCTGCCCTGCCCGTTCACAGTGCCGCCGACGACCTGTGCTTCGGCCTCCTTCAGTACCGGCACGGGTTCGCCCGTGATCATGGACTCATCGACCCACGAGGATCCCTCGACCACCTTCCCGTCGACCGGCAGACGTTCTCCGGGGCGCACCAATACCCGGTCGCCGGGGCTCACCTGTTGGACATCGACCTCGAGCGGTTCGCCGTCGCGGATCACGTGTGCGGTGCGCGGACGCAGGCCCATCAGCTTCCGGATGGCCTCCGAGGTCGCTCCCCGCGCCCGAGCCTCCAGCAGGCGCCCGAACAGGATCAGGGTGATGATCACCGCCGCGGCTTCGTAGTAGACGTGTACCGTTCCCTCCGGGAGCAACCCCGGGGCGAACGTCGCGACCACCGAGTAACCGTAGGCCGCGGAGGTCCCGAGCATCACCAGAGAGTTCATGTCGGGGGCGCCCCGCAGCAGTGCGGGCCAGCCCTTGCGGTAGAAGCGAAGACCCGGCCCGAACTGCACTCCCGAGGCGAGCACAAAGAACAGGAGATAGAGGTTTTGCGTCCCGAGCGTTTGGTGCACCCAGACATGGAAGGGCGGGATCAGGTGTCCTCCCATGTCGAGCACGAAGATCGGCAGCGTCAGCGCGGCGGCCAGCACAAGCGAACGCTTGAGCCCGCGGTACTCTGACTCTCGCGCGGCGCGTTCGCGGTCCGGACGGTCGGCGGCGGCCTCGTGGACCTCCGCGTCGTAGCCGGCCTCTTCCACGGCCGCAACCAGGTCGGCCGGATCGGCCAGTGCCGGCAAGTAACGAACCCGGGCGTTCTCCGAGGCCAGATTCACGCTGGCCTTCAGCACGGCCGCGTGCCGCTCAAGCGCCTCTTCCACCCGGCTCACGCAGGATGCGCAGCTCATGCCCCGCACGGTCAGCGTGATCTCGTCGCTGCCCGCTTCGTAGCCGGCGTCCTCGACCGCCGCCACTACGGCACCCGGATCGGCGTCACCCTGGTCCACCCGCGCCTGGCCGGTTGCGAGGTTGACGTTCACCGAGGCCACGCCGGGCACCGTGCGGATCGCATCCTCCACCCGCGCGACGCAGGAGGCGCAACTCATCCCGCCCACGGGCAGTTCCAGGGTCTTCGTGGATCGAGTCCGTGCTTCGGCCGCCGAAACTGAGACGTTCATTCCCGGAGTCTAGACCCGGGAGAACGAGGTGAGACCGTACACGCAAGGCCGGCACGGTTGGAACGGAGTGCGAAGGCTTGCCGCCGCTGTGACGCAGGGGGCAAACCCCCTGCAGCGGGCGCAAGCTCCCGCGCTCCAAAGCGGTTCAAACTCCGGTCAGACGATATAGGTGCTGGTGTTGTCGAGCACGGCCTGAAGGCGGCAACGGGCGGTTTCCATCCGAGCCTCGTCGGTCGCGGCCGGGCGCGCACGCATGGCTTCGAGCCGGTGTTGGGTATCCGGGTTCGGCGCCCGTCCTTCGAAGGTCTGCAGGATCTCGTCCATGGCCGGGAAATCGTTGCAGATCAGCGCAACGTCGCACCCGGCGTACAGCGCAGCGTGGGCGCGCTCAGCGGGCGATCCCGCCTCCTCAGCGCCTGCCATGCCCAGGTCGTCGCTAAAAATCGCACCCTCGAACCCGTAGCGCACGCGCAGGAGATCGTGCAGCCAGATGCCAGAGAATCCCGCCGGCCGGGAGTCGATGTCGGGATAGATCACGTGCGCTGGCATGATTCCGCCGAGGCGCGGCAGCAGGGGGAGAAACGCCGCGAGATCGTCGGCCTCGATCTGCGAGAAGGGCCGCGGGTCCACCGGGAGATCGGTGTGCGAGTCCGCGGCCACCGCCCCGTGGCCCGGGAAATGCTTGCCCACCCCGGACATCCCGCCTTCGTCCAGCCCGTCCAGCAAGTGCCCCGCGAGCATCACGATCACGTCGGTACGATCGTGAAAGGCGCGATCGCCGATCACTTCGCTGATCCCGATGTCCCGATCGAGCACCGGTGTGAAACTGAAGTCGAGGCCGGCATTCCGCAGTTCCGTTGCCAGTACCCAGCCGGCGTCTTGGGCGAGTTCCAGGCCTCTTGCAGGATCGTAATTGAAGATCTCGCCAATCCGGTGCATCGCCGGGAGTTCCGTGAACCCCTCGCGGAAACGCTGCACCCGACCGCCCTCGTGATCCACCGCGACCAGCAATTCCGGACTGCGCAATGCCCGGATCGCGGCGACGAGCGCAGCGAGCTGCTCCGGATCCTGGTAGTTGCGGGTAAACAGAATCACACCGCCGGCGGCCGGATGCAGCAGCCGCTCACGGTCCTCCGGACTCAGTTCCAGCCCGGTCACACCCAGCATCACCGGCCCCAGGAAATTGGTCATAACACGTCACCCAAAGCGCTCAATCTCGAACCGAGTGTAACGCACCCTGTGGGAGGCGAGCCCGTTCGGCGAACCAGTGCCCGGTAATCGGTCGCCCAGAGGGCTGGCCTCCCACAAATGCGCCACCATTCTTTCCCTTGTGGGAAGCGAGCCCTCTCGGCGACCGGGCGACGGTCAACCCAATCGGTCGCCCAGAAGGCTGGCCTCCCACAGGTGTGCCAGCATCCTTTCCCTTGTGGGAGGCGAGCCCTCTCGGCGACCGGGCGGCGGTCAACGCGAACCCACGGCCTCCGGCCGAAACGCGCGTTCCTTCAGTTCCTGGATGCGGTCGCGCAACTGTGCCGCCTCCTCGAACTGCAGGTCGCGGGCTTTCGCGTACATCTCCTTCTCCAGCCGCTCGATCTGCCGGGCCGCCACTTCAGGTGAATCGATGTACACGGGCGCTGCCGGCTCGGCCACGCGCCGCTCGCGCCGGCCTTTGCCGTGCCGCGGGTCCGGCCGGGCCTCCAGGATATCCGCCACCGCCTTGCGGATGCCCAGCGGGGTGATCCCGTGCGCCTCGTTGTGGGCCTTCTGCTTTTCCCGGCGCCGCTCTGTTTCCTCGATCGCACGCCGCATCGAACCGGTGATCCTGTCGGCATACAGGATCGCCATCCCGTTCACGTTCCGCGCCGCGCGCCCGATGGTCTGGATCAGCGAGCGATCCGAACGCAGGAAACCTTCCTTGTCGGCATCGAAGATCGCCACCAGCGACACCTCGGGCATGTCCAGCCCCTCGCGCAACAGGTTGATGCCGACCAGCACATCGAACTCGCCGAGACGCAGGTCGCGGATGATCTCCATCCGCTCGACGGTGTCGATGTCCGAGTGCAGGTAGCGCACGCGCACCCCGTGCTCGGACAGGTATTCCGTGAGGTCCTCGGACATGCGCTTGGTCAGGGTCGTGATCAGCACGCGTTCTCCACGCTCGATGCGCAACCCAATCTCCGACAGGCAGTCGTCGACCTGCGTCCCGGCCGGGCGAACCTCCAGTTGCGGGTCGAGGAGCCCGGTGGGCCGGACCACCTGCTCGACGATCGCTCCCGCGTGCTCGAGTTCATAGGGCCCCGGTGTCGCAGATACGTAGATGGTCTGAGGCTGCAGATTCTCGAACTCCTCGAAGCGCAGCGGCCGATTGTCCAGCGCCGAGGGCAGCCGGAACCCGTATTCGACCAACGTCTCCTTGCGCGAACGGTCGCCGCGGAACATGCCACCGACCTGCGGCACGGACACGTGGGACTCGTCGACCACCAGCAGGGCATCCGGCGGGAGATAGTCGAAGAAGGTCGGCGGCGGCTCGCCGGCGGCCCGGCCCGAGAGATACCTCGAGTAGTTTTCGATCCCGGCGCAGTAGCCGATCTCCAGGATCATCTCCATGTCAAACACGGTGCGCTGCTCGAGCCGCTGGGCCTCGACCAGCCGGTCCTCCGCACGCAGAAAAGCAAGGCGTTCCTTCAGCTCCTCACGGATGTAATCGACCGCCTCGACCAGTGTCTCGCGCGGCGTCACGTAGTGGGTCTTTGGGTAGATGGTGAGCCGTGGCGCGGTGCGCAGGATTTCGCCGGTCAAAGGATCGAAATAGGACAGGCGCTCGACCTGGTCGTCGAAAAGCTCGATGCGCACCGCTTCGCGCTCGGATTCGGCGGGGTGAATGTCGATCACTTCACCGCGGACCCGGTACGTGGCGCGGCGCAGCTCCATGTCGTTGCGGGTGTACTGCAGCTCGGCCAGCCGCCGCAGGATCTCGCGCTGGTCCACGCACTCACCGCGCTGGATGTGCAGCACCATCGACAGGTACTTGCGCGGGTCGCCAAGCCCGTAGATCGCCGACACGCTGGCGACGATGATCGCATCGCGACGTTCCAGCAGCGCCCGCGTCGCGGACAGGCGCATCTGCTCGATGTGGTCGTTGATCGAGGCGTCTTTCTCGATGTAGGTATCGGAGGACGGTACGTAAGCCTCGGGCTGGTAGTAGTCGTAGTAGGAGACGAAGTACTCCACCGCGTTGTGTGGGAAGAACTCCTTCATCTCGCCATACAACTGCGCCGCCAGCGTCTTGTTCGGCGCAAGGATGATCGTCGGGCGCTGCGTCGCCTCGATCACCTTGGCGATGGTGAACGTCTTGCCGGAGCCGGTAACCCCGAGCAGCACCTGGTGGGCGAGCCCGTCGTCGATGCCCTCCACCAGTGCCCGGATGGCCTCCGGCTGGTCGCCTGCAGGCTGGTAACCAGACACGACCTGGAACTTCCCGTCCGCTACCGCCTTATGTTGGTCGACCGTTTTCAGTATCATTTCAGCCTCGAAGCGGCGTTCGCCGCATTGCCCACCCCAGTGCTCGCCCGAGGCCCGTCTTGGACATCCAACTCTCCGCCCGCGTTCAGCGCATCAAGCCCTCCCCCACGCTCGCCGTCACCGCTCTCGCGGCCCAGCTGAAGTCCGAGGGCCGGGATATCGTCGGCCTCGGCGCCGGGGAACCCGACTTTGACACCCCCGAGCATATCAAGCAGGGAGCCATCGAAGCCCTTGCCCGCGGAGAAACCAAGTACACCGCGGTGGACGGCAC
>SKQM01000003.1 GCA_007119005.1 Thioalkalivibrio sp. | reverse complement strand
GCTGAGTGGACCACGCGCATCTTCGAGGTCTTCGAAACCGAAAAGAAGACCGGAATGGGGATCGGGCTCGCGGTATCGCGAACCATCGTGGAGGCGCATGGCGGCAAGCTCTGGGCTGAACGCGACGGTGCACCCGGGGCCGTGCTGCGCTTCACCTTGCCTCTACATGGGGATGGGGACACATCGTGAACGACACACCCGCGGTGATTCTGCTCGACGACGACCCCGCGATGCGCCGATCCCTGACGCTGGCGCTGGGGCTTGCCGGGTACGAGGTGAAAGCCTATGCGTCGGCTGGGGAGATGTTCGAGGCGTTGGATCCGGCGCAGCCCGGTTGCCTGCTGCTGGACCTGCGGATGCCCGGGATGGGGGGGCTGGAGGTGCAGGAGGCTTTGCAGGCCCAGGGTTGCACGTTGCCGGTGATTTTCATCTCCGCATTCGGGGATATTCCGACCACCGTCCGCGCGCTGAAGGGCGGAGCGGTCGATTTCGTCGAAAAGCCGTTCACCTCCGAGGCGCTGGTGGCGAGAATCGAAGAGGCGATCGCGCTGGACCGGCGCCGACGGGACGAGAAGGAGTGGCTGCTCTCGATCGCGCATCGGGCCCGTCAGCTGACGGGCCGGGAGCTCGAGGTGATGCACCTGGTGACCGAGGGCCTCAGCAACAAGGAGATCGCACGGCAACTGGAGATCAGCCCGCGGACCGTGGAAAAGTACCGTGCGCGGGTGATGGAGAAGATGCACGCGGACAGCATCCCCGATCTCTGCCAGATCGCCGCGTCCTTGCCGGCCGGTTCCGCGGAGGAACCGAGACGCGCAGACCGTGGCTGACCCAGCGGAACCGTTTTCCGGTTCTGAGAATACCAGCCGCTCAGTCCGGGCCCTGGGCGAGGTCCGGAACGCCGTCGGTGATCGCTGCGGCCGCGGCTTTCTGGCCGCTCTGCACCGCCGCCTCAAGCGTCGAAGGCAGGCCCCGGACGCAGTGGTCGCCCGCCAGGTAGAGCCCCGGTAGTGCGGTGCGCGTGTCCGGCCGCAGATCGTCAATGCCGGAACGGGCGTCAAGGGTCGCCATCTTCTCGCAGACGACGCGTCCGTGTTCCGGCTCGCCCAGGCCAGGGAAGGTCTCGGCAAGTTCGCGGCCCACGCGGCGCCAGCGACTCTCGGCGTCGGGCGCCGGGTACGTTTCGGCCGCGGAAATCACGACCGCTACCCAGTGGGGTTCTCCCGCGAGGCGGCGCGGCAGCAGCCACTGACCGTGCTGGTCCAGCAGGCCGGTCAGGGGCGGCAGCTCGGGGAGAGGCTTCGGGTAACGGAGATAGACGGTGCAGATGGAACGCTCGCGGATGTTGCCGAGGTTGCGACGCAGCGGCGCCAAGACTGGCAGCGTTGGCAACAGGCGTTCGGCGCTCCGGGGCGGGGTGGCGAGGACTACCTGGCGGGCCGGCAGAGTGGCACCGCCCCGCAGGTTCAGCAAAAAACCGTCTTCGCCCATGAGATCGATTCCCTGGACACGGGTCGACAGCTGCACCGTGGCACCCAGGGTACGCAGCTGCTGCAGCGCCGGCTCAGGGAAGAGTTCGCCCAGCGGCCGGCGCGGGATCAGCAGACGGGCGGCGGATTCGCCGGACATCAGGCTCTGCCGCAGCACGCTCTGGAAGGCGCGTGCCGAGGCGTCTGCGGGCGGTGTGTTCATCACCGCCAGGCATAGGGGATTCCAGAACCTTTCGATCAATTGTGCTGGCTGCCAGCTTTTCCGGAGCCAGTCTGCGACGGGCAGGTCGCGGGTCAGTGGCCGATGCAGCATCCGCCAGGCACCGGGCAGTCCCAGCAGACGGCGTGGCATTGCCGCACCCCGGCTCGCGTCGTACAGGGCCGCAGCCAGATCCCGGCTGCGGGTCGAGCGGGGAGCCAACAGGTGGCTTTCGGGTGCGGCATCAGGCACCCGCCGGCGCATCAGCAGGCGAAACGGAACCGGGTGCAGCGCCAGGATCGGGTTGACGCCAACCGCGCGCATCTGTGCCAGTGCGTGGCGGCAGGCACCCACCAGAATGTGTTGACCGTTATCCAGCCGCGCCCCGTCGATCTCCACCGTGCGCGCCCGGCCGCCGGCCGTGGCGGCGGCCTCGATCAGTACGACCGGCTGCCCGGCCCGGGAGAGGACCAGCGCGGCGGTCAGTCCCGCCCAGCCGGCACCGACCACCGCGACGGGATGTCCGCTCACTTTTTCCGCCGCGCACTGCGCGCGGTGCGCCACGCGATCCAGAGCTTGCGCAACGGGGTCAGGTGGACGCGATGCTCCAGGACCCGGTACCCATCGCGCTCGATCTCATCCAGCAGGGTTCGGTAGATCGCGGCCATGATCAACCCGGGGCGCTGGGCATGGCGGTCCGCCTCGGGCAGGTGGGCGAGCGCGCGGTCGTAATGTTCCTTGGCCCGTTTGGCCTGATAGGCAAACAGTTCCCGGTGTGCATCGCGGGTGATGTTGGTCCGGAATTCCTCGGGCTTCACGCCGAACCGCTCGAGTTCGTCGAGCGGGATGTACACCCGGCCGCGGACGGCATCCTCGTGCACGTCCCGCAGGATGTTGGTGAGTTGCAGGGCCATTCCGAGATCGTGCGCGTATTTGAGCGTGCGCCGATCCGAGAATCCGAAGATGCGTGCCGAGAGGAGCCCGACCACGCTGGCGGCACGGTAGCAGTACAGGGAGAGGGTGGCGAAGTCCGGGTAGGCGTCGTAATCCAGGTCCATCTGCATGCCATCGATGATTTCCTCGAAATACTCTTGCGCGAGGTCAAACGGGGCCAGGTGGGGTGCGAGTGCGCGCGCGATCGGATGCCGCGGCTCGCTCTTGAACATCCGCTCCACCTCGTCGCGCCACCAGTCGAGTTTTGCCAACGCCACCGATGGCTCACGGCAGTCATCGACGATGTCGTCGACCTCGCGGCAGAAGGCGTAAAGGGCCGTGATCGCCCGGCGGCGCTCCGGCTCGAGGAAACGAAAGGCATAGTAAAAGCTGGACCCGCTGCGGGCCGCCTTCTGTTCGCAATATTCGTCGGGAGACATGGACTCTAGGCTGACTCGGATCCGGAGCGCAGAACCTTACCGTGAAAACGGGCCAATCGTCATTTATCCCGTAGGAGGCCAGCCCTCTGGGCGACGGGTCGGACCTGATGCTGTAGGAGGCCAGCCCTCTGGGCGACGGGTCGGACCTGATGCTGTGGGAGGCCAGCCCTCTGGGCGACGGGTTTGCCCGCGCGGTCAGGTCGCCGAGAGGGCTCGCCTCCCACAAATTCGCCGAGGGGGCTCGCCTCCCACACGGTCGCCTCCCACAAAGTCGCCGAGAGGGCTCGCCTCCCACAAAGGGGTCCGGACCTGATGCTGTGGGAGGCCAGCCCTCTGGGCGACCGGTCTGGCCGCGCGGTCAGGTCGCCGAGGGGGCTCGCCTCCCACGGGGGGGAAGAATGCTGCGCCGGAGAATGATCAGCCAGTCCCCAAACCTTAGCCTTGGCCGGGAGAAGACGTCTTCCTGCTGGCGCAAACGCCAGAGCACCCGGGCGCCACCCTGAATGATCGCCCGGATTTCCAGGCCCAGCCGGCCGGGCAACGCGCGCCCGAGCGGTGCGCCTGCACGCAGCAGACGATCCGCGCGCCGGTATTGGAACTGCATCAGGGTGCGCATGCGGAAGTCGCTGACGCGATCCCGGAAATGCGCCTCGGACACGCCGTGCGCCGCCATTTCGTCCAGCGGAACGTAGATGCGGCCGTGTTCGGCAAAGTCCTGGTGCAGGTCCTGGTGAAAATTGATCAGTTGCAGCGCCGAACAGACCGCATCCGAGCAGGCCAGGTTCTCCGGTGTGGCCCGGTCCGCCAGGTGCAGCAGCAGGCGGCCCACCGGGTTCGCGGAGCGCCGGCAGTAGGCCATCACCTCCCCGAAGTTCTGGTAGCGCGTCTTGTCGAGGTCCTGGATGAATGCATCGGCGAGATCGGTGAGCAGGCCGGCCGGAAGGTCGAAGCGGTGCAGGGTGTCGGCGAGCGCGCGCCACTCGGGTTCGGTCTCCGCGGTCGGGTTGCCGAGGGAGCGCACCCGGGCTTGTATCTGCCGCAAGGCCGCGCGCCGTTCTTCAACCGGCCCGGGGTGTTCGTCCGCGATGTCGTCCGCGTCGCGGGCGTAGCAGTAGATGGCCGCCACCGGTTCGCGCAGCTGTCGCGGCAGCAGGCGGGACGCGACCGGAAAGTTCTCGTAGTGGCGCGCGGCCCGTCGCAGGCAGTGTGCGTAGGCGTCCGCGGTCTCGGGGTCAAGGCGCATCGTCGGGGGGTGGTGCCGTCGGTTCGTTACCCCCTGCAGGACGCCGCAGCGGGACATCGACCGTGTCCGGCACCTGGGGCTCCTTGCGCGCACGGATGCCGAGTTCGGCAAAGCGGCGCGCACTGGGCATCACCTGCCGTTCCAGGTTGCCAACGGTTGCGTTGAAAGCCTCCGCCCCCTGCTCCAGCGCCCGCCCCAGACGCGCAAGGTGTTCCGTGAGCCCACCCAGACGTGTGGTGAGCTCCGCGCCGAGATCGCGGATCTCCAGCGCGTGCGCGGTCAGGCGCGCCTGCTGCCAGCCATATTCCACCGCGCGCAGCAGCGCGATCAGGGTGCTCGGGGTGGCAAGCAGGATCTGCCGCTCCAGCGCCTGCTCCAGCAGCGAGGGATCGTGCTCCAGCGCACTGGCCAGGAACTGATCCCCGGGCAGGAACAGCACGCTGAACTCGGGCGTGTGCTCCAGTCCCGCCCAGTAGCGCTTGCCGGACAGCTCGACCACCCGTGCGCGCAGCTGCTGGGCATGGCGCTTCAGCGCGGCGGCCCGCGCCTCGGGCTCGTTGCTGTCCACTGCGGCGAGGTAGGCGTCCAGAGGCGTCTTCGCGTCCACCACCAGTGCGCGGTCGCCCGGCATGTGCACGATCATGTCCGGCCGCTGGCGCCCCTGTTCGCCGGTGAGCGCTGCCTGTTCGGTGAAGTCGCAGTGCGCGCTCATCCCGGCAAGCTCCACCGCTCGGCGCAGGGTCAGCTCGCCCCAGCGACCACGCACGCCCGGGCGCGACAGGGCCTGCACCAGGTTGCGGGTCTCCTTCTGCAGTTCGCCGTGATCGGTGCTCAGACGTCGCAGTTGCTCGTTTAGCGAGGCAAAGGAAGTTTCGCGGGAGGTCTCCATGGTCCGCAGTTCGGCTTCGGTTCGCGCCAGCGTTTCGCGGATCGGCTTCACCAGATCCTCGAACCGGGTCTCGCTGCGGCTGAGTTCATGCTGGCCGCGCAGCAACTGCTGGTTCAGCACCGACTGGGCGAGCCGGAGAAACTGGGCGTTGTTCGCGCGCAAGGCATTGTTGGCCAGGGCCGAGAAGGCGTTGCCCAACTGCTCGCGGGCCTCCTCGAAGCTCGCCTGCAGGTCCTCGCGGCGCAGCTCCGCGTAGTCGCGTTCCGCCTCGAGGCGGGCGTTTTCGGTCATCAGGATCTGGATGCGGGCGTTCAGGCGGCTGCTCGCCCAGGCATGGCCGATGCCGACACCGAGTACCAGCAACGCGGCGGCGAAGGCCCAGACGACTGCGGGAACCCCGCTCAGCTCGCCAGGCATCGCGACCCGCCGGGCAGACGCTCGAACCAGGACCAGAAGTCGGCTGGTTCCCGGAGTTCCGCGTCCGCGGCCCAGGACTGCGGGTTCTCGGCGGCATCGATGTAGCCCCAGCCCGCGACCAGGGTGTGCATCCCCGCGGCGCGCCCTGCGGCGATGTCCCGTTCGGCGTCGCCGATGTAGACGAATTCCCCGGGCTCACCTCGCGCCTGCCGTGCGGCGTAGCGCATCGGCTCGGGGGAAGGCTTGCGCTCGGGCAGGGTGTCGCCACTGACGATGGTCGCGAACCGCGGGGTCAGGCCGAGCGCGTTCATCAACGGCATCGTCAGCCAGCCGGGCTTGTTGGTGACCACGCCGAGGCGCAGACCCCGGGCCTCCATCTCGGTCAGGATTTCCTCCATGCCGGGAAACAGGCGGGTCGCGAAGTACAGGTGCTCGGCGTAGATGTCCAGGAAGCGCTGTTTCAGCCGCTCCCGCGCAGGCTCGTCGAGATCCGGGAACCCCAGAAGCACCAGCGCTCGCGAGCCGTGCGACACGTGGTCGCGAACCGCT
>SKQM01000052.1 GCA_007119005.1 Thioalkalivibrio sp. | reverse complement strand
CGTGGAGACGGCGCCGGTGGAAACACGGGAACTCGCCCGGGAACTCTTTCTCACGGGATCGCTCGAGGCCGTGCAGCGGCTCGAGGTCATGCCCCGTGTGGGCGGCGTCGTCCAGCAGATTCCCGTGCAGATCGGGGATGAGGTATCCCCCGGCGACGTGCTGGTACAACTGGATCCCGAGGAGTTCGAACTGGACCTGCTGCAAGCCGACGCGGAGCTGGCGGTGGCGCAGGCGAATCTCAGGGAGACCCGCGAAAGCCTGAATGCTGCCCAGCGCGAACTGTCCCGCGTGCGCGAGCTGCGGGCACAGGGAATCGCTTCCGCTGCGGAGCTGGAGGCGGCGGATACACAGCTCGCGCTGCAGCAGGCCCGGGTCGAACTGGCGCAGTCGCAGCTGCGCAGCCGCGATGCCGCGCGCCGCAATGCACGGATCCGCGCCGACCATGCCCGCTTGCTCGCCGACTGGAGCAACGGACCACTCTGGCACGTCGCCGCGCGTCTGGCCGACCCGGGCGCTGTCGTCACGGCGAATACTCCGCTGCTCAGCCTCGTGATACTCGATCCGCTGCGGGCGGTCGTCTTTGTCACCGAGGCGGACTATGGACAGCTGCGGACCGGGCAACCAGTGCGGCTGCGAACGGCCGCGCGGCCGGGCGAAACCTTCATGGGCCAGGTCACCCGCATTGCGCCCGAATTTCGCGAGGCTTCCCGGCAGGCCCGGGTCGAGATCGAGGTGCCCAACCCGGAACGGCATCTGCGCCCGGGAATGTTCGCGGAAGTTGCGATCGAACTCGAGCGTCGCACGGGCGTGCAGTCGGTACCGCGCGACGCGCTGCTGCAGCGGGCCGAAGGTTTCGTGCTGTTCACCGTGGATGCGGAGGTCGAGCCACCGCAGGCGCGCCGCCATCGGGTCGATCCCGGCGTGCGTGATGGTGAATGGGTGGAAATCGTCGCACCGGCATTGTCCGGCGCGGTCGTGACACTGGGTCAGCACCTGCTGTCGGACGGGACCCCGGTCCGCCTGCCCGGAGCCGACTCCGGTGGATCCCGGCACGTCGCGAACCCTGCGGCCGATCGATGATCAACCCGGCCCGGCTCACCGTGCACCGGCCGGTGATGACCAGCATGGTGACCCTGATCGTGATTCTGCTCGGCCTCGCCGCGCTGACCCGGCTGCCGGTCGACCTGCTCCCGGACATCAGCTTCCCGGTGCTGACGGTGACGACCGCGTTTCCGAATGCGGGTCCCGAGGAGGTCGAACAGCTGGTGACCCGCCCGATCGAGCAGGCGGCGGCCGCGATCACCGGCGCCCGGCAGATCCGCTCGACCTCCAGCGAAGGCAGCAGCACCGTCCGGGTTCAGTTCGGCTGGGGCACGGACCTTCGCGAAGCGGTGGACGACCTGCGCGACCGTCTCGCCCGGGTCGCGGATCAGCTTCCGGAAGCCGCCGAGCGCCCGCTGGTCAGGCAGTTCGACACCCAGGCGTCGCCGATCATGCAACTCGGGGTCGGCAGCGCCCTGGACCCGATCCAGCTTCGGGCGTTGATCGACAACCGCATCGCGCCGCGAATCGAGCGTCTGCCCGGCGTCGCCGCGGTCGATGTCCGGGGCGGACTCGAGCGCGAGATCCGTATCGAAGTCCACCCGGAGAGACTGCAGGCGCTGGGCCTGGGGCTGGACAGCGTGCGCAACGCACTGCAGGAGGCCAGCGTGGTGTCCCCCGGGGGTCCGGTGATCGACGGCCGGCGCGAGTACCGGCTGCGCACCGAGGCGCAGTTCCAGGGTCTCGACGAAATCGGTGGCACGGTGGTGTTCCGCGACGAAACCGCTGCGGTTCGGTTGTTCCAGATCGCGGATATCCGCGACACCCACCAGCGGCCTACGCAGACGTTCCGGGTCGATGGTGCCGACGGCATGGTGCTGGCGATCCGCAAGCTGGCGGATGCGAACACGGTCGAGGTCGCCGCCGCGGTGCGTGCGGAGATCCGATCGCTCGAACGCGACTTCCCGCAGGTGGCGATCCGGGTCACCGCGGACGAGTCGCGCTTCATCTCCCGCTCCATCGCCAACCTAGGTCAGGCGATCCTGTACGGGTCGGCGCTCGCGGTGCTGGTGCTGCTCGCATTCCTGCGCAACCTGCGTTTTACGCTGGTGGCTGCGACCGCGATTCCGGTCTCCGTGGTCGCAACCTTCGGGCTGGTCTACTTCGGCGGGCTGACCCTGAACCTGATGACGCTCGGCGGCATCGCTCTCGGAGTCGGGCTGATGGTGGACAATGCGATCGTGGTGATCGAGAGCATCGCCCGCAACCGCGAGGAGAACCCGAGTCTGCCGGTACCCGCTGCTGCGATCGAGGGCACCGCACAGGTGTCATCGGCGATCATCGCAAGCACGCTGACCTCGATGGCGATTTTTCTGCCGCTGTTTTTCGCCGAGGAACTCGCAGGTCAGTTGTTCAAGCCCCTCGCGGCGGTCGTGGCCTTTGCTCTCGCGGTATCGCTGGTGGCATCGCTGACCCTGGTACCGATGCTGATGGGTCGTCGGCGATTGCACCCCGCGCCCGCCACTGCGCCGGCCCCGCGGCGTCTGGAATACCTCTACCTGCGCCTGCTGGAACCGGCGCTGCGTCACCCGTGGTGGGTCGTCGCCGCGAGCCTTGCGCTGCTGCTGTTCGCACTGCAGGCGTACCGCGGCATCGGCACCGAGTTCCTGCCCGCAACCGACGAGGGCGACATCCGGATCAACCTCTCGATGGAGGCGGGAACTCGGCTGGCGGTGCTGGATGCGGTCGCCCGCGAGATCGAGGCGATCGTGCGTGAACGGGTTCCGGAAGCGGAACACGTCGTCACGAGTGTCGGTGCGACCGCGTTCGGTTTCGGCTCGCCGTCATCGGCAAATCTCCGCCTGAACGTCGGCCCCAGGGATGCTCGCGAACGCTCCAGCGAGGAGATCGCCGCGGCGCTGCGGCAGACGATCGGACAGCCGCCCGGCGTGACGGTGCGGGTCCGCGCCACGGGCGGGCTGTTCCTCCGAGGCTTCGGACGCAGTGCGGACACCGAGAGCCTGTCCATCGAAGTTCGGGGCTTCGACCGCATGGCGATGAATGCCGTCGCGACGGCTTTCGGTGCAGCCGTCGAGGACATCCCGGGCGTCACCGACGTGCGTCTCGGCGTCGATGGCGGCGAACCCCAGTTCGCGACCCGAATCGACCGCGCGCGGGCGGCCGACCTGGGCGTGGATGTGCGCAGCATCGCGCAGGCGATCGAAACGGCGATCGGGGGCTCGCGTGCGGGTCAACTGCGCACCGGCGGCTCCGAGACCCGCATCTGGGTGCAGTTGAAGGATGCCGACCGCTACCGCCTCGAGGAACTGCTCAACCTCACCGTCGGCGGCGCCGGGGGCGAACGCATCCCGCTGCGCAGCATCGTACAGTTCGAGCCGGTGATCGGGCCGTCGAGCATCCAGCGCCGCGAGCAGGCCCGCATCACCACGGTATTCGTGAACGTCGCGGACCGACCGCTCGGCGACGTCGCGGCAGACGTGCGCGCCGCCCTCGCCGGGATTCCACTGCCGGATGAGGTGGACTACCAGGTCAGCGGCGACATCGAGGAGCAGGAAGCGGCGTTCTCCGAGCTTTTCCTGGGAACGATGCTCGCGATTGTGCTCGTGTACATGGTGATGGCAAGCCTGTACGAGTCGTTGCGCGACCCGCTGATCGTGATGTTCTCCGTTCCGCTGGCGGCCATCGGGGTTGTGCTGGCGCTGCGCCTGACCGGGACCACGTTGAACGTGCAGTCGCTGATCGGCGTGATGCTGCTCGTCGGAATCGTGGTGAACAATGCAATCCTGCTGGTCGACCGGATGGGACGCCTGCGGCGTGGCGAGAACCGTGCGGTACGCGACGCCGTGCTGCTGGCCGCGCGCCAGCGGCTGCGTCCGATCCTGATCACCACGCTGACCACGATTCTCGCACTGCTGCCGCTGTCGCTGGGTCTCGGCGAGGGTGGCGAGGCCCAGGCACCGATGGCCCGCGTGGTGATCGGCGGTCTGTTATCGTCGACGCTGATCACGCTGTTCCTGATCCCAGCCCTTTACCTGATCTTCCACCCCTACACCACCGTCCGAACGGGGGAGATGCCCCAACATGCCCGCTGAGTGTCCTTCACTGTGCCAGGGCCGTGGACCCGGAAAACCACCGGTGCGCCACAGCCCTCGCCTGGCCATACTCCTGTTTGGGCTGTTGCTTGCCGCCTCCAGCGCAGCCGCCCAGGGCTTGCGGCTGGGGATCCCTGCCAACGACGGCCTGCCGCCGGGAACGACATCGAACGTGTCGACCCAGACCGTCGACCTGTCGCTCGAGGACGCGGTCGCGCTGGCGCTGCAACACACGCCAGGCCTGCGCGCGGAGCGTCTCGCACCTCTGATCCAGGGCACGTTCGAAGCGCAGGAGCGCGCGGTCTTCGACCCGGTGCTGTTCGGCGAGGTCGAACTGGCGCGTGACCGCAGCATCCGCCAATTCCAGGAAATCCAGGTGCAGGAGGCGTTCCGCTCGGAACGCGAACGCGCGGAGCTCGGGCTGCGTCAGACCCTGCCGACGGGAACGGAACTCACGTTATCCCTGCGCAACACCCGCGCGGAGAGTTCCCGGGCCCCCGAGCAATATACCGGTCGTGCGGGAATCAGCCTGACCCAGGCGCTGCTGCGTGGCGGGCGGATCGACTCGAACCTGGTGCGCCTGCGCCAGGCAGGCCTGGACGTCACCGCCTCGGAGTTCCAGCTGCGCGGGTTTGTCGAGCGGCTGGTCGCAGACGTCGAGGCGGCGTACTGGGACGCAGTGCTGGCTGCCGAGGAGATCGCGATTTTCGACGAAGCGCTCGGCGTGGCGGAAAGGCAGCTGCGTGAAACGCAGGCGCGGATCCGTGCCGGGGACCGGCCCGAGACCGAAGAGGTGGGTGCTCTGGCCGAAGTGGCGCTGCGGCGCCAGGGGCTGATCGATGCGCGCACCGCATTCGAGCGCGCGCAGGACCGCCTCGCGCGTCTGGTCCGCCGGGACACGGCCGACTGGGAGCAGCGGTTCCGCACCACGAGCACGCCCGTACCGCAAGCGTACGCGCTCGAGCCGGTCGCGGATTACATCGCGTTGGGACGGCTGCACCGCGCCGACCTCAGCGAGGCGCAGCTGCGCATCCAACGTGGAGAGCTCGACATCATCCGCAGCCGCAACGGCCTGCTGCCGCGTCTGGACTTTTTTCTCACACTCGGCGCGTCCGGCTACGCGGAGACCTTCAGCGCTTCCCTGCGCGGCGAACAGGGAGACGGCTACGACCTCGTCGGCGGCCTGCGCTTCGAGTTGCCGCTCGGCAACCGCGCAGCCGACGCCGAGTTCCGCCGCGCCCGGCTGACGCGGGAACAGTCGCGCGAGGCCCTCGACAATCTCGAACGACTCGCGATCCAGGACATCCGGGGAAGCTGGCTCGACGCCGACCGTGCACGGGCACAGGTCCGCGCGCGCGAGGAGACGGTGGCTTTGCAACGCGAGCTGCTGCGCGTCGCCGAGATCCGCTACCGCGTCGGCACCGGCACCGCGCTCGCAGTCGCTCAGGCGCAGCGGGATCTGCTGGAGAGCGAACTCAGCCTGCGCGAAGCGACGGTGCGTTTCCGTCAGGCCAGCACCGACCTGCTCCTGCAGAGCGGAACGCTGTTGCTGCACCGTGCGATCGAGAGCCCGGGCCTCGAGCCTTTCCAGCGCATCTGACCCGCAAAACGCACACGCCTGCGCCGCCCCTCACCTGCGCAGCGCCCGGGAAAGCGCTCGGATGGCGGCAGCAGATCATCCTCTCGCCGTTGGAGCTGATCAGTCGCATCGCCGCACTGGTTCCACCGCCCCGGCAGCATCGTCATCGGTACTATGGCGTACTCGCCCCAAACTCACCGCCCCGCCGTCACCGCTCTGGCGCCCGAGGCCGTGGCGCTTGCGTCGACACCTCATCGGGCGGTGAAGACCGCAGCGGAGGATCCGCCCGAGACGACTCGGCGGTCTCCCGCCCGCTACCTCTGGGTGATGCAGGGGGGTGGGATGGTAAGCAACGGTCATTGCACTGTCGTTCATGGTCGGTCTCCTCTTTCGTGGTTGAGGAAACCTGAGCATGGCTGGTTCGGTGCGGCGCGGTT
>SKQM01000186.1 GCA_007119005.1 Thioalkalivibrio sp. | reverse complement strand
CCGGTAGTACTGTGAACAGACGTCACGGCTCACGATGTCGCCAGGCAGAATCAGCCAAATCTCCGGATAGGCCTCCTGGAATTCCTCCGGGGTCGGCCGTGACTGGATGAAGGCATGGAGCGCTGAACGGTCGTCGAGGTTGCCATGACCGGCGGCCTGAGCTGAAGTTTCCGGAGTGGCTGCCCCTGCCGGAATGGCGAGCAGAAACGCAAACAGGACCGCCGGGATCAGAACGTGCCGCATGGTTTCCCTCCTACCTCGATCTTCACACTCCCCAACTCTAACGAACCTGGACCGCACCGGCCAAGTCGACTCCGTTCATGCTTTGGCAAGGACTCCATGAATGGAGCCATCCACGTGCCGTTCGTCGTGAGCCTGTCGAAAGACCTTGCGCAGTGGCTCGTTAGCCCGGCTTCTTGCCCAAGGTCGCGAGGACGATGCCCGCGGCGATCAGGAGCGCGCCAGCGAGGTGGAAGCTCTGAAGACGCTCGCCGAGAAGCAGGATCGCCAGGGCGGCCCCGAAAACCGGCATCAGGTGCAGGTACTGCCCGGTCCGGTTCGGCCCCATCTCGGCGACGGCCCGATTCCAGAAGAAATAGGCGAGCACCGACGGAAACAGCGCCACGTAGCCGATGGCACCGAGATTGACGAGGTTGATGGCGAAGCCCTGTCCCGTGCCGAGTTCCCAGGCGTAAAGCACGGCCAGTGGCGGCAGGCCAATGGCGACGATCGCACCGAGGAAGGTAGCGGGTGCCATCTCCGGTGGACGCCAGCGCAGGAACACCGAATACAACGCCCAATCCAGATTGGCGGCCAGGATCCAGAGGTCGCCGCGGTTGAACTCCCAGCCGGCAAGAACCTGCGGGCGGCCCTCCGTGGCGATCACCGCGACGCCGACCATTGACAACAGGATGCCGAAGACCTGGGCGCTGCGCAGCGGTACGCGGAACAGCAGGAACGAAAGCGCAAGAATGACCATCGGGGTGACCGACGCGAGGAGTACGCCGTTCGTGGCCGTGGTGTGCTGCAGGCCAAGGTAGGCGAAGGTGTTGTAGTTCGTCACGCCCAGAATCGCGAGCAGCGTGAGCAGCGCCCAGTGCCGCCGGATCAGGGCGCGCTGCCGCCAAAGCCCGGCAGCAACGAAGGGCAGCAGGATCATCAGCGCGATGGTCCAGCGCCAGAACGACAGCGCAATGGGCGGGATGTCGGCGTGCAGCGCCCGAGCCAGCACGAAGTTGCCCGCCCAGAACAGCGGAGGCAGCATCGCCAGCAGCCAGATCGGTCCGAGGCGGGCTCCCTGCCTCATCGCCTTTCGCCCTTAACCCGTTCACTCCTCACACCGGAAAGGATACGCCAAGCCCCGGCCCGCGTGCCCCCTCTGGGGTCGGACCAAGGTAAGGCATTGATTAATCGAAATAATGACGCCATTTGCAAGGATTTTTGACCCTTATTGGCACTGTTTCGGGGCCCAAAATGGCGGTTCAAGACGTCCTGGCGGCGATCCGATGCCCGCTTTCCCTTGAGCGGCCATTTCTGACGCCAAAAGCACCCGTTTAGGGCTCGATTTTAGGCCGCAAAAGACCATATTAGTCTGCTAAAACAATGGTTTGTCTTGGTCCGACCCGGCGCGTGGGTGGGCATTGGGGTCGGGTTTGCCTATGATGCCGGGCGCGTTGCCTATCCTGCCGGAGGACCGAAACACCATGCCGACGCCCCGTCCGAGCATCGAAGCCATCATCGCCGAGGAGATTCAGTCTCGGGAGGGACAGGTGCGTGCCGCCGTCGCACTGCTCGACGAGGGGGCGACGGTTCCGTTCATCGCCCGCTACCGCAAGGAGGTCACCGGCGGGCTGGACGATACCCAGTTGCGGACGTTGGATGAGCGCCTGCGCTACCTGCGCGAGCTCGAGGAGCGCCGCGACGCGATACTGAGGAGCGTGGCCGAGCAGGAGAAGCTGACCCCGGCACTGGAGGCCGCGATCCTCGCCGCCGACAGCAAGACCCGGCTCGAAGACCTGTACCTGCCGTACAAGCCGAAGCGGCGTACGAAAGCGCAGATCGCCCGCGAGGCTGGTCTGGAGCCGCTGGCTGACGCACTGTTGACCGACCCGAACCTGAAACCGGAGGTCACGGCGCAGGCCTACCTGAACTCCGAACACGGGATCGAGTCGGCGAAGGACGCACTGGACGGCGCGAAGCAGATCCTGATGGAACGCTTCGCGGAGGATGCCGACCTGCTCACGCGCCTGCGCACCTGGCTCTGGGAACACGCCGTCATCCGCTCCCAGGTGGGCGAGGGCAAGGCGGAAGAGGCCAGCAAGTTCCGCGACTATTTCGACCACGCCGAGCCACTGGCGAAGACCCCCTCGCACCGGGCGCTGGCGCTGTTCCGCGGACGCAAGGAGGGGGTGCTGCGCGTCGCGATGGCACTCCCCGATGAACTGGAGAATGCGCTGCCGCACCCCTGCGAGGCGATGGTGGCGAACCGCGCCGGCTGGCGCCACCAGAAACGCGCAGCGGACGACTGGCTGCAGGAGACCATGCGCTGGACCTGGCGGGTGAAGCTCTCGGTGCACATGGAGACCGAGCTGCTCGGGCGTCTGCGCGATCTGGCCGAAGCCGACGCCATCAACGTGTTCGCGCGCAACCTCAAGGCGCTGCTGATGTCCCCGCCCGCCGGCATGCGCGCGACCATGGGGCTGGACCCGGGTCTGCGCACCGGGGTGAAGGCGGTGGTGGTGGACCACACGGGCAAATTGCTGGCGCACACGACGGTATTCCCGCACGCGCCGCAGAAGCGCTGGGACGTGTCTCTCGCGGAACTCGGCAAGCTCTGCCAACAGCACAGCGTGGAGCTGATCGCGATTGGCAACGGTACCGCCAGCCGGGAGACCGACCGGCTTGCCGGCGAGCTGCTGCGCAAGCTGCCGGCGCTGCGCATGCAGAAGGTGATGGTGAACGAGGCGGGCGCCTCGGTGTACTCGGCTTCCGAACTCGCGGCCCGGGAGTTTCCCGGGTTGGATGTGTCCTACCGCGGTGCAGTGTCGATCGCGCGGCGGCTGCAGGACCCGCTGGCGGAACTGGTGAAGATCGATCCAGGGTCCATTGGGGTTGGCCAGTACCAGCACGACGTCAGCCAGGTGCAGCTCGCGCGCAGTCTGGACGGGGTGGTCGAGGACTGCGTGAACGCGGTCGGTGTCGATGTGAACACCGCCTCCGCGCCGCTGCTGGCACGTATCGCCGGGCTCAACGCCACGCTCGCGAACAATATCGTCGCCTTCCGGGAAGAACACGGCGCCTTCGTCAGCCGCAAGGCGCTGCTGAAGGTGCCGCGGCTGGGCGAGAAGACCTTCGAGCAGGCCGCGGGCTTCCTGCGCATCATGCGCGGGAAGCACCCGCTGGACGGCTCGGCGGTGCACCCGGAGGCCTATGGCGTTGCCGAGCGAATCGCCGCGAAGCACGGGCGCAGGGTCGAGGATCTGATCGGCGACGCCGGCTTCCTGCGCCGGTTGAGCCCGGCTGACTACACCTGTGAGCGCTTCGGTCTGCCCACCGTAAAGGACATCCTCGGCGAACTGGAGAAACCGGGACGCGACCCGAGGCCCGAGTTCCGGGCAGCCGAGTTCCGCGAGGGGGTCGAGGACCTGAAGGATCTCAGGCCCGGCATGATCCTCGAGGGCACGGTGACCAACGTCACCAACTTCGGCGCCTTCGTCGACATCGGCGTGCACCAGGACGGGCTGGTGCACATCTCGGCGCTGGCGGACCGCTTCGTGAAGGATCCGCACGAGGTTGTGGCTCCGGGCGACATCGTGAAGGTGAAGGTGCTGGAGATCGATCTCGCGCGCAAGCGCATCGCGCTGACGCGGCGCCTGGAGGATCCCACCGAAACCGCAGGGGGTGACGGACCGGCAAGCCGCAACGGCCAGCGCCCACAAAGCCCGCGCTCGGATCGGACGCGGGGTGGCGAAAGCCAACCAGCCAAGCCGAAGCCCGAAGTGCCCCCGGCCGGCGGCATGGCCGCGCTGTTTGTCGAAGCGCAGCAAAGGGCCCGGGGCAAGCGACGCGGATGACCCTAGGTCGCCGAGAGGGCTCGCCTCCTGCGGAGCGAGAGTGGTTTCAGGTGTGGGAAGCCAGCCCTCTGGGCGACTGCCCGGCGGTCATCCGATGTCTGGGTCGGCGTTCGTGCCCTGGTGGCCGGGGTGAATGTGCACTGCAAGCCAGATGCATGGTGGATGACCCGAGGTGCGCAGCACGCGGTGGGGCGTGTGCGCCGGGATGAACACGTGGTCTCCGGCACACAGGGCGATCCGCTTCCCGTTCAGCCACAGGTCTGCCTCGCCCTGCAGCAGGCACACCCACTCGTCCTGTTTCTGGTCATGGAGCGTCGGTTCGGGGCGCTCGCTGCTGACGATCCGTTCGATGCGGACGTTCTGGCAGCGCAGCAAATCTGTGAAGACTTCTCCGCTGAGTGGTGCCTCGGGTGCGCCAAACAGATTGCCGGTGGACAACTTTCGGGTCGGCTTCATGGATGCCTCCGGGGAGTTCAAACGTCCAGATGGGAGAGACTTCCGGAACGGATGATGCCAGCGTGCTCGCGATGAAGATTCTGCGCAACGGATTTCTGACCCTGCTGTTCCTGCTCGTTGGGGCAGGCGCTCGAGCCGACTTCGTCATCCCGCTCGAGGGTGCCGATCAGCTCGACGTACGGGAGTTCGGCGGTGAAGCTCAGGGGCCGCTGATCCTCTGGCTGGTGAACCAGTACGGCGAACTGGAGACCCCGAATGCGCTGATCCGCAGCCTGGCCGAGCGGGGCGCCACCGTGTGGCGCGTCGATCTGCTCGACTCGCTGCTGCTTCAGCGCAGCAGCGAGGCGGTGCGCAGCCTCGACGGCAGCCCCGTCGCGGCACTGCTGCAGGCCGCGGTGGACAGCGGCCGGGGTCCGATCGCCGCGGTCGCCTGTGACCGCATGGCCGCACCGCTGCTTCGCGGTCTCAGGGACTGGCAGCGGGATGCGCGGGATCCGTTTGCAGTCGCCGGCGGGATCCTGTTCTTCCCCAATCTTTACCGTGGAACGCCGATCGCCGGCGAGGATCCCGAACTCCTCGGGATCGTGTCCGCGACCAACATGCCGCTCGTGGCGTTCCAGCCCGAACTCGGCAGCAACCGGGACCGGTTCGGCGCTCTTCTCGACACCCTGCACGCGGCCGGGAGTCCCGCCTATGGCTGGCTGGTTCCGCTTGTGCGGGACTACTACCTGCTGTATTCCGAGGCACCCGCGAACCTCGCTCTGGAGAGCTCCGCCGGACAGATGCCCGACGAGGTGCGCGCGGCCATCGCAGACACGCCCACGCAGCTGCTGACGGCCATGTGGCTGCTCGCGCACACGCCGCGCTCGGGTGAAATCCTGCCCCTGGACGCCACGGCCGAGCGGCCGATCGCGCCCGCGTACGGCCTGATCGAACGCCAGCCCCGCCCTGCGCCCGATTACGATCTGGTCGATGCCCGTGGTACCCGCCACCAGCTGGCCGAGAGTCTGGGGCGGGTGACCCTCGTGAATTTCTGGGCGACCTGGTGCCCGCCCTGCGTCCACGAGATTCCGTCGATGAACCGGCTGGCGGCCGCCTATGACGAGGACGAATTCGCGATCGTGTCGATCAATTTCCGCGAAGATCCGGAACACATCCTCCAGTTCATGCGCGAGGTGGACGTGGACTTCCCGGTGCTGATGGACGAGGACGGTGCGGTCTCGCGTGACTGGGGCGTGTTCGCGTTTCCGAGCTCCTTCATCCTCGACAGCGAGGGCAAGATACGCTACTCGGTGAATACCGCGATCGAATGGGATACCGACGCCGTACGAGCCGTGATCGACCGCCTGCGTCCAGGGTCTCAGCGGGGTTCTGCGGCGTATTGATACGGCTCGGGCGGGTTTCCGGAAGCCAGTGCCCTGACGCTCGCCGCAAGCCCGTTACGGCGACTCAAGCCGGGTCCGCCTGCCGCGGTCGGGCTGCAGGCAGCACGACACGCGCCTCGGTGCCCCCGCCCTCACGCGCATGCAGCGAGACCTCCCATCGGTTGGCCTTGGCCAGTTGCTGCACGATGGCCAGTCCGAGACCGCTGCCGCCGGTCTGGGTGCTGCGCGAAGTGTCCAGGCGATGAAACGGCCGGAAAACGGCCTCGAGCTGGTCGCCGGGAATGCCGGGCCCACGAT